>CABRFW010000216.1 GCA_902470265.1 uncultured Collinsella sp. | reverse complement strand
GCGAGGCTCTCGCGCAAGATAGCCTGGTCTTCGACGATTAACACGCGGATCATGAGCTTCTCCTTTGGACCGTGGCATTGGAGGCGAGCGGGATGGACACCGCAAGCGTAAAGGGCGGGGCGGTGTGGACTTCCAGGCTGCCGCCCAGATTCTGTGCGACATGCCTCATACCTGGGATACCCGTTCCCTCGCGATACGATACGGGGGCTGGGGACCCGTCGTTAGAAATCGTCATGCGCGCGATGGCGTCAGCATCCGTCCCTTCCTGCCACAGGCGCACATGGATCTGATGCGCCTGCGCATGCTTAGTGGCGTTGGTCGAGGCCTCGCGGACAATCTGCAAAAACGCTGCGGCGACGCGTGCGTCCTCGGGAAGCGATCCCTCGATATCGATCTGCACACTCACCAAGCCAAAGGCGTGGACGATATCACCCAGCTGCTCCACAGGCTCACTGGCACCGCCACTGCGCAGATCGGCGGCGATCGAGCGCAGCAACGGGTCGATCTGCTCGAGCGACTCGTCGTCCAGGCGCCCCTCCTCCAGATAACGATGGAGGATGGACAGGCGCTGCCCGATCACGTCGTGCACGCGAGCGCGCATACGCAGATAGGCCGCATTGTCAGCAACTTTTTTGACTTCTTCGATCTGGGCTTGGAGCTCTTGGCCCGCAAGCTCAAGCAGGTGGTTGGCTTGCGCCAGGCGATCATGAGCATGCGCATACTCTGTTACATCCAGGCCGATAATGCGCTCAAAGAGGCGGCCCGAAACCATAACGTCATCGTGCACAAACAAGCGAATCTCGGCGGGAGAAACCTCGACCACCGCCCGCGCCTCACCAAAGCGGTCCAGATTAATCCGCACACGGTTCTGGCTGCTTTCGGGCATTTGCATGCTGAGTTTGCGCAGGTCGTTCCATGTTCCGCTCATATCGCCTAGGTCGGTGGGCATATGAAGTTCCACCAGGTTTCTGCGCATGCAGCGGTTCATGAGCAGCGGACGGCCCCTCGGGTCCAGATACAGGATGCCCACGGGAATCACGTTGATGGTCTCGATCGTCGAGAACGCGGTGATATCCTCCTGGCGGTTACGGACGTCCATCAAGAGCGCCGCGATGGAACGGAACAGGAAGAACGCTCCCTCTGCGATAAGGACAACGGTCCACGCCGAGCCCATGGCAAAAACCACCGGCGGTGTAACGGCGACAACAAGCAGCAGCTCGACCAGCATGACGGGGCGACGATAGCGCACCATAAGCACCACGCCATAGGCAAAGATTGCGGCATTGAGCCACAGCACTCCGCCCATTGCCCTGGCGCAAACGTCAAGCGGCGCCACCAGATACGAGCCAGACGACGCGAACAGGATAAGCGCCGAAACCACCAGGTGGAGCACGAGGCTCGCCTCGTAGGCGCAAATCACCTTACGGTTATAGGACGAGCGGCGCGATGAAATGAGCGGGACGTGGATCGTCTGCAGACACGCAGCCAGGGCAAAGACAACATCGAGCGCAACGATTTGGGGAAGGATGAGCGAAATCGTCATCGTCACTCACCCGCCCTCGGCATCAACACGATCATACGCAACTGGCCGGGTTCGCCCTCAAGGCGGTATGCCACGTTGCGCCTTTGCAGAGCGCTTTCGAGCTCTTGCGCAGCGGGCGTCTGCGAAAGATCTGCATCATCGTTGGAAAAAAGCGTGGCGCGCAGCTCGACACTGCATCGGTCATGGTCGCCCAAGTGATACATAAGCGCCGGATGGTCGGTGGTGTAGGCAAAAAACGCAAAGTCATACACGCAGTCGTACAGGGCGCTTACCGTACTGGCGTGCATCGGGCGCCGTATGGCGATAATCGAGGCGCAATCGATATCGATGGTGCGCAGGTCGCTTGCGAGCTCGTTGGCAATGAGCTGAATGCGGTCGCGATCAAAACCGCTCTCCCCGTGCTGTGCCAACGTGAGCGACCCCTTGCGCTTGCAATAGGCGACGAGCATCTTGGCGCGCTGCAGCATGCGGTAGCGCTCGTGCGAAGACGCTTCGTCGGTCAACGGCGGCAGCGAGCTCAGCAGGTCGTACATCCCTTCGAGCGCGCGGGCAAGCGCTTGATCCACGTCTTGGACCAGCAGGGTCTCGGCCTCTTGATCTGCCAAATGCGTCTTAAGGTCGTAGTCGGCGGCGAGCAGCTCGTTTTGACTCTGCAACTCCATGCGACGATGTGCCAGTTCACGGTTAAGCTCGTTGAGCTCCGACACGTCGTGGGCAAGCAGGGCCGATCCGCCCAGCAGTGGGAAGGCACGGTACATTACATCGGGATCGGACGCCACGGCAAAGGCATGGGCGCGGCCGTGCTCCTGGACCCGCAACTCCTCGCGCACGCCCACCGGCATTGGCTTTGACACTGGCGTGGCATAGACTTCCTGCAGGTCGCGCGTTAGAACTTTGAGGTCAAGCGGCAAGGTGTCAAAGATGCCGGCAATGTCGTGATATGACGGAATGACACCGCAATCGAGACAGATTTCCATCGCCACCACGCACAGAACGCAATAGACGAGCGAAAAGTTGAGCTTCCATGCCCAGGGCACGCGCAACGCATACGAGATGGCAAAGAATGCGCCACCCAGCAGTACGAGCGCCGCCGTACCCGAGAAACGCTGGATGCGAAAGGACGAGGACCGACCAACCAGGATAAAAAAGGCCACGAAGTTAAAGGCCGTCCACACTAAGACAGCGAAATAACCTCAGCCGTACGTGTAATCGTTGCTCCAGGTGTCGCTTGTACGGTCAAAGCGGAAGACCTGCTGGTGAAAATCGTTGGTGAGCACAAATCCGATAAGCAGGATGGCCACAATCCACAGCGCAACGCAGTAGCGGCGACCCAGGCGGTGTTGCTCCATGCCCGCAAGGCGCAGGCCACACAACTGGTAGAGCAGCGGAATGAGCGTCATGGGCACGTAGTACAGGTACCACAACACGGTGGCATAGAACGGCGTGAACGACTTGTACTTGAGAATGACTTCGATCATCCACAGGGTGCAGATGGTGGCGATGGCAACAAGGCGGCGGCGCAACACATAGTCCAAACAGCGCAGATAGACCGATACGCCCCAAATTGAAAATACTATTGCGGCGACAAGCAGCGGGAGAGAGC
>CABRFW010000215.1 GCA_902470265.1 uncultured Collinsella sp. | reverse complement strand
GCGATGGTCACCGATGTCGATACCGAGATTATGGTCATAGCCCAAAATCGTCGTGCACACAATGTCATACGCCGGCGACAGACGCTTTGACCGCCAGTTGGGTCCCAATAGAAGCGAATGGTTTTTGAGATGCGAATCGCAGTTTCCTAAAAGGTAGTCAATTGCCACTTGACGGCCAAAAATCTGAACATCCGCTATAGCGTTTGACGACTGTTCCCTGAGAAGTCGTCCGCACATCGCCATATAATTTGTATTTTGCTGGTTTTCGTATTTCATAAACGACGGCCAACCCAATGCTTGGCAAAAGTCTTCCTGATGGAGGCGCATGGGAGTCCGATTTCCCTCAACAATACTGCACCCATCAGCCCAGACACGGTCATAGCGCTCCGAGATAAATACATTGTTGAGCGCTTCAGACGCAAACGACCCCGCCACGCACAATCCCGAGGCCTGCGCCACATCCATGCAAACTTGTTCGTTCGTGGGCAAATCTGGATGCTTGCCCGAGGCGACCTTAATGATATGCGTCGAGGGAGCAGAACCGATTGGCAACATCCATTGTCCGGGACCAGCGGTCTTCGCATCCGCACTGCGAGGTAAATACCAACCAGTCTTCGATTGCGCCCCCGCCAGCGATAATCGCGAAATCTGCATCGCATTCGCGATCTCAACAATCTCGCTCTTATGCAACTCATCCGCATCCGCCTGCGTCAACGGCCTAAACCCAGCTCGCGATTCAACGGCGTCATCCGAACGAAACATGAGAGCCCCAACGCACTCCTCACCCAAACGCGCCAACATCGAAAGGTAGTCGGACTGAGGAATCTGGAATCGCGTGGACAACTCCGCACGAACCGGCCCCTCGGGAATCATCCCAGAAAAGAAGCCGCCATATTCATTCGAGTGAAAGGGTTCGCGCCGAAGCGGCAACGAGGCAGACAACGGTGCCGCCGACTTCTGAGACAAATAACGCTCACTGTAGGAAAAAATAATGTCGCCGGTATCAACCGCATCGAACGAGCCCACCGGCTCAAACTCTCCTTGGAACTCACGCATGACACAAAGAGACATTCCCTACCCCCTATTCCTAAGCATAATGTCAATACCGAGACTATTTGCTATCTCGAGTACTTGCTTTAGGTTTGCGCCGGCTTTCCCGCGCTCAAGATCACCCACAAATCTGGGGCTACACTGATTGAACTCAGCGACTTCACACTGCGTATAGCCAAGCTCTTTTCGTCTGGAGCGAATCTGCTTGCCCAAATCCTCTAAAGAGCGAACTATTTTCTCTTTTTCGTCAAAGCCAGCCATAAGCCACCTCATCAAATCTTCCTGTTTGGGAAGATATAGCTCAAGCCATCTAAATCTTCCCATTTGGTAAGATTCTAACGCGTTCATTTAGAATCTTCCCAAACGGGAAGATTCCGTCGATCGCGCCGCGCGGCCTGGCTACTCGAAGTATTGGAATTTGTTCGTTGAGAAGGCAAATGTTACGACAAAGCCTTCGCCGGGCTCGGATGCTGCGGTGACGTCGATGCCCATCTTGGAGCACAGGCGCGCCACCAGGTAGAGGCCGATGCCCGTTGCGCGCTTGGTGGTGCGGCCGTTGTCGCCGGTAAAGCCCTTCTCGAACACGCGCGGCAGGTCTGCCGCACACACGCCGCAGCCGTTGTCCGCGACGGTAAGCTCGATGCGCTCGCTCGCCAGGCCCTCGTCCAGCAACGCACCCGAAAACACGATCTTTGCGCCGTCCTCACGCGCATATTTAATGCTGTTCTGAATGAGCTGGCCCAGAATAAACTCGAGCCACTTCTCGTCGGTAAAAACCTCAAAGTCGAGGTTCTCGCACACCGGCGCCACGTGTGCCGCGATGAGCTCACGCGCATTGGCCTTGATTGCGCCCGTCACCAGAGCCTTGAGGTTCCAACGTCGAATCAGGTAATCGCGCTCCACAACCTCCGAGCGCGCATAGTAGAGCGCCTGGTCGATATAGCGTTCCACGCGGGCAAGCTCGCGACCGAGGTCATCTACGCGCGACAGGTCATCTTCGCTGCCGTCCAGGTTTTCCAAAATCAGATGGGCTGCCGCCAGAGGCAGCTTGGCCTCGTGGACCCAACTCTCGATATAGTCGCGATAGTCATCGGTCTGGCGCCTGCCTTCGGCAACCTCGTCACAAGCGGCTTTGCCCACCCGGCGCAAGACCTCGTACTCGAGCTCGCCCTCGGCATAGGTCGGGCATTGCACCATCTCCTGCACCCATGCGGGACTCTCGAGCTCCTCGGCCGCACGCTCCAGCTGGCGCAGAAAACGACGACGGCGCGCGTACTCGATCACGATGCCGAGCATACCAAAGATATAGGACACGCCGACCGCCACGACCACGATAGAAACGGGTGCGCCGGCGACCGTCAGCACAAAGCAGCTCAGCAGCACGCCGCACGTCCACACGGCGACGGAAAGCAGCGCATCTTTGAAGAATTTGGCAAACGACATAGCCGGCCCCTAGACCGAATAGCCCTGGCCGCGGTGCGTCGTCAAATACCCCTTGATGCCGATTTTTTCGAGCGTGGTGCGCAGGCGGTTGATGTTGACGGTGAGCGTATTGTCGTCCACGAAGGCGTCGGAGTCCCACAGGTCCTGCATGATGGCCGAGCGCGAGACGATCTTGCCCGCGCGGCTCAGAAGCAGCGAGAGAATACGCAGCTCGTTTTTGGTGAGCTCGGTACTGATGCCGGTTTGCATGTTGGTGACCATGGAGCGAGCGAGATCGAGCTCCAGGCCCTTGTGGACAAGTGTGCTGCGCTCGCCCGCCGCCGCGGTGCGACGCAGCAGTGCGTTGATGCGCGCCACGAGCACGCGCGCGCTGTAGGGCTTGGGAACAAAATCATCCGCGCCGAGCGTCATGGCCATGACCTCGTCAATCTCGGTCGCGCGCGAAGTGAGGACGATGATGGGAACCTCGGATTCGTGACGGACCTCATGGCAGATATGCTGGCCGTCTTTGACAGGGAGCGTGAGGTCGAGCAGCACCAGGTCGGGCGCGGCGGCGAGAATATCGCGCGAGACATGCTCGAACGATTCGCAGGCCTCGATCTCAAACCCGGCGCGGGCAAGGATGTCGATAAGCTCACGACGAATGGGCTCGTCGTCCTCAACGA
>CABRFW010000214.1 GCA_902470265.1 uncultured Collinsella sp. | reverse complement strand
TGTGGAACTCGGCGTGATGGTCGCGTGCCCAGGTAAAGAGCGCCTGGTCAAAGTCGGTACGCGTGGCCGGGACGCCAAAGACGCCGGCAACTTCGACGCGTATAAACTCCAGTGCCGGCAGCTTGTTGATGGCAGTGAGGGCAAACGGGGACGAGGGCTCCTCGAACAGATAGCGGCTGCCTTGCAGCGCGTCGCAACTGGTGCACGTGTTGCCGAGCGACGGGGCTTTGGAGGCTCGCGCGCCTACGGGCTTGTAGCCGCAGCGCTTATGAAGGTAGTCGCGGATCTCGCCCGGCACGCAGCCAAGAGCGGGCACGATGGCGAGTGCGTTGGTGTTGGCCGTGTCGATGGCAATGTGCCCGGCTTCGTTGGGCGTGTGCGCGATGGCGATGCTCTTGTCGTTATCGGTTCGATAGGGAATGCCGAAGGCCGCGACCGAGGTCTCTTTGTGACACTTCCAGCACTCGCGCTTGCCCAGTACTAGATATATATACGGTGCTGAGGGGTCGGATCGGTCAACACCGGGCAGCCACTCGGCAAAGGGCTCGGGGTTGACGCCGCTGGGCACATACCAGATCTTCTTGGTCCGGTCCCATTTGGCGCCCAGCGCCTTGGCTTCTTCTTTGTGCGAAAAGGGGACATCGAGCTCGGTGCGCATAGCGGCTCCTTGGTGCTGCAGGTGCAAGTGGCTCAAGGATACCGCAGGGCGCAGACATCGCGGCGTTTTGCTGAGAAGTTGCGGCTCGGATGGGTTCGAGACGCGTTGGTCTCGGCCTCGGTGGCTATTGGGGCGGTTTTGATTGACTGCGGAGTCAGCCGGGATAGGCACTTGGGTCGCTGACGTGGTTTTGTGCATGGGCAGGGCGGTTGGAGCTGCTAGCTGATTTGGCGACATAAAACAAAACAGCCCAGAGGACATAGCCTCTGAGCTGCGAACATTTGGTGGGCGTTAGAAGATTTGAACTTCTGACCTCTTCCGTGTCAGGGAAGCGCTCTCCCCCTGAGCTAAACGCCCGATCAAGGGTGCGCAAGCGCGCAAGGGATAATATAACGGAGCCTGAACTCGGTGGCAAGAACATTTTTAAAAATCGCTTACATTGTGGAATTCGGGGCTTTGTCGTATCCATTTCAAAAGAGCCTGCTGCCGCGATTTGGCTGTCGCATAATGCAAGGCCATTGCGGTATCGAGCTATGGAAAGACGCCTGCGGAATTGTCCTACCGATAAGCGGACAAGCCTCCAGCTGGTGACTTCGCCGTGGTAAGGTAAGCCGAATTGTTTCCAGGCTGTTTCGGGGGAGTGGAATGAGCAAAGAGTGTGTCGAGCAGGTCGAAGGCGCAGGGGCTTCGGTGCCGATGACCGATATATCGAACATTGATGTGCCCGAGGGCACCGACGAGCTCAGCCGCAACACCCGTCGCGCATGGCGCGACCGCCTGAACAGCGCTTCGACGCGCAAGATGATCACGGGCGTCTTGGCTACGCTGGTGGGCGGTTCGTTTTGGGGCTTCTCGGGCACCAGCGCGAGTTTTTTGTTCGATACCTACCATGTCGATACGCTGTGGCTTATGAGCGTGCGTCAGATTCTCGCCGGCCTGCTCTTTATGGCTGTGGTTGTCACGCGCGACCGCGCACGCCTGGTCAAGCTTTGGACCACACCCGCCGATCGCAAGCAGCTGCTGCTCTTTACCGCCTTTGGCCTGCTGTTCAACCAGTTTTGCTATCTTTCGGCCGTGCGCCTGACGAACGCCGGAACCGCGACGGTGCTCCAGTGCCTGCAGCTCGTTATCATCATGGGCTACACCTGCGTGATCGATCGCCGCATGCCGCGTACTCGCGAAGTCATCGGCATTGGCCTGGCTCTGGGTGGAACCTTTTTAATCGCCACCGGCGGCGACCCCACCAGCCTGAATATCTCGCCGCTTGGCCTGGCAGCAGGTCTTATGTGTGCGGTCAGCGCCGCGTGTATGGCGGTGATTCCCGCCAAGATCCTGCCCGAATACGGCAGCCCCATCGTCACGGGCTCGGCAATGCTCACGGCGGGCGTGGTCTCGTGCGTCTTCGTGCAGCCCTGGGCGCATATGCCGGCGCTCGACGCTGCCGGCATCGAGGCGCTCGCGGTGTTCGTGGTTATCGGCTCGTTTTTTGCTTACATGCTTTATATGCAGGGCGTTAAGGACATCGGCTCGGTGCGCGCGAGCCTCATCGGAACTGTGGAGCCGGTTTCGGCGACCATCACCAGCGCCGTTATGCTGGGGACGGTGTTTTTGCCGACCGACCTTATCGGCTTTGTCATGATCATCGTGATGATGTTCCTTACGGTGTAGCTAGCGCCGCCGCCAAGACAGAAAAGGTGTTGTGCCGCATTTTCGCCAATTGATGTCCGTGTCTGGAGTTTAGCTGTCGATGCTCAAAATGCCATAAACTAGCAACGTTATGGACTTTTTCATTGCGACTCAATTGCGAGGATTTCTTTATGGCTGGTAATCACTTTAAGGGCAGCGATAGCGGCCGCCCTGCAGTTCCGCCGCGTCCGAACGGGGCTGGTAAGGCCGGCACGCCGGGCGGCGCTGGACAGGGCGGTTCCGGTAAGCGCGTGTCCCCGGGCGAGACGGCGATGTTTACCGCTCTGTACGAGCAGTCTCAAAAGGCAAAAAAGACCGGCCGTGCAAGAGGGAATGTCTTTGCGGGCGGTGCAACCTCCGCGTCGCAGCCGAGCGGGGCTCCTTCGGTGCCTGCGAACAACGCAGGTGCTGCCAACGCCGCGAATGCTGCCGGCAACGTTAATGCCGGCAAGGCCGCCAACAATACTCCCTCTGCTGGTGGCGCGGGGCTTACGGGTAACCTTGGCACGATTTACACCGGCGCCTCCGAGACTGGCACGTTCGCCCGCCTGGATGATAGCGGTGCCGAGTTTGCGGGCTCGGGTTCCAAGGAAGATTATTACGATTTTGGTTTGAACTACGGTAGCGACGCTTCGTCGAGTTCGACCTCTGACGGTCTGGTCCGTCATCGCCATCGCAAGGGCGAGGGCAAGAAGCGTCACACTGGTGCCATTATTGCCACTGTAGTCGCGGTGCTTCTCGTTGTGCTTGGCGCAAGCGGCTTTATGCTGCTTAACTCGGCAAAGACCGTAAAGAGCGAAGCGAAGGAGGCTGTCGAGATCGTCGGTGGCCTTAAGG
>CABRFW010000213.1 GCA_902470265.1 uncultured Collinsella sp. | reverse complement strand
TGCTGAGCGTGCTCGCCGGCACGCTGGAGCCCGACGACGGCCGCGTGACGCACCGTCGCGGCACCACGATTGGTCTGCTCGGCCAAAAGGACCAGCTTGTCGACACCGATACCGTGCATCATGCCGTTGTGGGCGACACGCCCGAGTATGAGTGGGCGTCGAGCCCCCGCACGCGCCAGATCCTCGCCGGTCTCATTAGCGATGTGCCCTGGGAGGGCACGGTGGGCGAGCTTTCGGGTGGCCAGCGCCGCCGCGTGGACCTCGCGCGCCTGTTGATCGGCGACTACGACGTGCTCATGCTCGACGAGCCCACTAACCATCTGGACATGCGCACCATCAACTGGCTTGCACGCCATCTTAAGGCTCGCTGGCAGCGCGGTCAGGGCGCCATGCTCGTGGTCACGCACGATCGCTGGTTCTTGGACGAGGTCTGCACCAGCATGTGGGAGGTCCACGACGGCCAGGTCGATCCCTTCGAGGGCGGCTACTCCGCATATATCCTGCAGCGCGTAGAGCGCGACCGCATGGCCGCGGTTACCGAGGAGCGCCGTCGCAACATGGCGCGCAAGGAGCTCGCGTGGCTGAGCCGCGGTGCCCAGGCTCGTTCCACCAAGCCCAAGTTTCGCGTGGATGCCGCTCGTGAGCTGATCGCCGACGTGCCGCCCGTGCGTGACGAGCTGGAGCTCAAGCGCTTGGCCGTGAGCCGCTTGGGCAAGCAGGTTATCGATGTGGTCGACGTGGACGCCGGCTATGCGGATACCGATGGCGCGCCCAAGCAGGTGCTCTCTGACGTGACCTGGCTCATTGGTGCGGGCGACCGCTATGGCCTGCTGGGCGAGAACGGTGCCGGCAAGTCGACGCTGCTCGACGTGATCCAGGGCAAGATTGAACCCACGCGCGGCCGCGTGAAGATTGGCCAGACAGTGCGCTTTGGCGTGCTGTCGCAGCAGCTCGAGGAGCTCGAACCCTACATGGGCGACACGATCCGCGAGGTGCTCAGCAACTATAAGAAGTACTACGTCATCGACGGCAAGGAGACTTCGCCCGAGAAGCTCTGCGAGCGTCTGGGCTTTACGACGCAGCAGCTCTGGAGCCGCATCGGCGATCTTTCGGGCGGCCAGCGCCGTCGCCTGTCGCTGTTGCTGACGATTCTGGACGAGCCCAACGTGCTCATCCTGGACGAGCCGGGCAACGACCTGGATACCGACATGCTCGCGATTGTCGAGGACCTGCTGGACGGCTGGCCCAGCACGCTGATCCTGGTGACACACGATCGCTTTTTGATGGAGCGCGTGACCGACCAACAGTGGGCACTGCTCGATGGCCATCTGACGCATATGCCCGGCGGCGTGGACCAGTACCTGCGCCTGTGCAACGCTACCGCCGAGGGCGAGCCCGTGGGCGCGCCGAGCGCTAAGACCGGCACGTTCGACACCGGTGCGGCGGCTGCTGCCGACAAGCCCAAGTCGAGCGGTCAGCCCAACGGCCTTTCCAACGCCGAGCGTCAGAAGCTCCGCCGCGAGGTGAGCTCGCTCGAGCGCAAGATGGAGACGCAGCGCGCCCGCGTGGAGGAGGCCGAGGCCGCCATGGCCCAGGTCGATCCCACCAACTACACGGCGCTCGGCGAGCAGCAGGCAAAGATCGACGAGGCTCACGCCGCCATGGACGAGCTGGAGATGGCGTGGCTCGAGGCGAGCGAAAAGCTCGAGGGCGAGGAGTAGGCGAGAATGATCAAAGCCGCGTTTTTCGATATCGACGGCACGCTGCTGAGCTTTAAGACCCACCGGATTCCGGCGTCGGCGCAGCAGGTGCTCGACAGCTTTCGCGAGCAGGGGATTGCGTGCGTGATCGCCACGGGCCGTCCGACCTACCAGATGCCGGACTGGCTGTTCGACCTGGGCTGGGATGCGTACATTACGCTTTCGGGCCAGCACTGTTTTGATGCCAAGGGCGTCTACCGCAGCTGCCCGATCGATCCGGACGACGTTGCGGTGATTGTGGACCAGGTGGCGCAGGGGCGCTACGACTCACTGTGCATGCAGGGCGAGAACTCGTTTGTGAACCGCCTGTCCGAGCGCGTGGTGACGGCTGGCAGCAACGCGGGAATCGTCTACCACGAGGAGCCGTTTGAGCATGCCTTTGACGCGCCGGTCTATCAGTTCTGTGCCTTTGTTGACCCAGTTGACGAGCATATCGTGACCGATGCCGTGTCGCATTCGCTCACCACGCGCTGGTGCGACCTGTTCTGCGACATTATTCCGGCCAACGGCGGCAAGGACCTGGGTGTGGCGGCGACGCTGGAGCGCCTGGGCATCGACGCGAGTGAAGCGATTGCCTTTGGCGACGGCGAGAACGACCTGTCGATGTTCTCGGCCGTGGGCACAAGTGTGGCCATGGGCAACGCGCAGGACACGGTGAAAGCTGCGGCGATCTACGTGACGACCGCCGTGGACGACGATGGGATCTACAACGCCGCGAAGTACTTTGGACTGCTATAGCTGCGGCTCGGCACTTGGGGACACTCCTTGCGGGGCGTGTTCCCATTTTGTTTTCGTCCCGCTCGTTTTGTGAAACACGGCTAACTTTTAGGCAAAGTAGTAAGACATGGGCAACTTTTGCGGTAAAGTAAGCCGTGGAAAGTATCCAAAGGCTAACTAGCAATCATCGCGAAAGGCGGCCCATGGCCCTACGTGAATCCGGAGAAGACTATCTCGAATCGATCTACGTTCTGTCGGAACGCCAGGGCATCGTGCGCTCGATCGACGTTGCAGAGTACCTTGGCGTAACTAAGGCAAGCGTTTCAAAAGCTATGGCGACGTTGGAGAACAACGGCTACGTCGAAATGGGCAAGCGAGATGTTCATCTGACGGAGCGTGGTCTGGAGGTTGCTCGTCAAATGTGGGAGCGTCACTGCTTTTTCGTGGGGCTGCTGGAGGATGCGGGTGTTTCGGCTGAGGTCGCGTCGCAAGAGGGCTGCCACATGGAGCACTGCCTGAGCGAGGAGAGCTTTGAGAAGCTACGGGCGATGTTGGGTCGGGAAGATGCAGCGGGTCCAACAACAGAAGCCTAACTGTCCCACAGTAGCGCGGAGTTCACGCAAAGCGCGAACCAGCGACTGGGACCAGCGGCCCTTTCGGCCAAGTCCATTTCAGCAAAGGAACCCTGCCAGCAAGCGATGCCCAAGAACCATCAGCAACGTCACCGTAG
>CABRFW010000212.1 GCA_902470265.1 uncultured Collinsella sp. | reverse complement strand
GAGAATGGCAAAGCAAGAACGTCGATGGACGAGAAGAGTGTCCGCAAGTCTCATGGCCATCACATCCCACCTGCCAAAGGGATGGGAGAGCGGGCGTTACTCCTTCTCGGACTCCTCAGCCTGCTTACGGCTGCGAATGAGGTGCGCCACGCCGATGCACAGCACCGCGCCACCAGCGATCCAAGTGAAGGTCACGCCGTTAAGGCCGGTCAGCGGGAGGTTGGAGCCCTTCTTGTCAACGATGGTGAAGCTGAGCTTGCCGACTTCAGCTTTCGCGGAGCCCTCCTGAACAACATCTTGACCTGCCACAATGGCGCTCGTCGTGTCGGGCGTCACATTCGTACCGTCCTGATTGAGCGTGCGGCTGATAGTAAAGGTCACACCGTTTGCCGCGGAATTGTTGTAGCCAGGCGCAGGCTTAACCTCCGTGAGGATATAGGTGCCCTCATCGAGGCCGACAACGTTGATCTTGCCTTGGGAGGTGGTGGTCAGTATTGCTTCATTCTCATTTGACGTCGTGGTGCCGTCGGCCTTGATAAATTTGCCGGTGCCTTGCTCCTTCAGCGTGAATTCGACGTCTTTGAGAGTCTTGGGGTTGCCGGCCTCATCATCATCGCTGCCAACCTTGGTAACGTCGATACCATAGGTGTAGTCGTAGGCCGGATGGTCAACCGTGGTACCGGTGCCATTGGTGTGCGGGTTGTTGGAATAGGTCAACTTGACATTGTTCACCTGGGCCTTGCCGAGCATATCCGCGTTAATCTTGCCAGCAACCAGTTTTGCCTCATAGTTCACATAGACTGTCGAACCACCGTCAACGTTGATGAGATTGCCAGCCTTATCCTTTGCTTCTTTGAGGTTCTCGAAGGAAACAGTGAGCGTATTCGTGCTTTCCCCCGGGACATAGGTCGCACTGTAGCAAGCGGGATCCACGACTGAATCGCCAATCTTGACCTCAACGACTGGGTTACCACCCTGAAGCTCTGGAACCATCGTGGAGGGGAGCTCGTCAGTGAAAGTGTAGCTGTACTTGACATACGTGTTAATGTTGCTAGCCACAGTGCCGGCAAGCTGATATTCAACAGGCTGTTCAGCAGCGGAGTCGGCAGCCTTGTTGGCTGCGGTAAAAACATCCTTGCTATCGTCCGTAACAAACTTGCCGTTCTTGTCATCCTTTACGGCCTTGGTCACGTTGGGGACGTCCTTCTTGGGGGCCACGTTAACGTCAGAGCCACCGACGATGGTGAAAATCGGCGAGGTATACGCATCAGTATTGCCATTAGCACCGTTGGTCGTACTGGGCGTATCGGTCACGAAAAGCCAGTAGCCATTATCAAGATCCTTAAAGCTACCTTTGGTGGAATCGCTTGGCTTTGTCCACGTGAGGGTCTCGTCCCCTTCCAAGGCCTTGGCAATCAAGTCAAGAGTTGTGCCAGTATCAACCGCCGTAGTCTCTCCAAAATTAGAGCCCTGAGTCGTGCTGATGAACTCCGCCCACGTCTGGGCGTCAGCATCTACTTCAGGTGCTCCAGTAACGTCTTTGAGCGCAGTCGTAACGAGGGTTTTCACATTACCCGGAGCCCACTGAATATCGGAAAGAGTCTTAGCGGCCGAGCCATCCCAGCTCCCATCGCCCTTCTGATTCTGCGTGACCTTCGCGGTGAAGATCTGAATGCCCTTGAATGTCGTGCCGGTGTATGTTTCGTCGGTGATAGCCACCTTACCCTTCTCCGTGGCCACCGTCGGCGTGCCCGCCGCAAACGCCATGGTCACCGGGGCCATCACGCCGCCGAAGCTCAGCGCTGCTGTGAGGCCGGCGGTTACTGCCAGGCGTGCGATGTTCTTGCTCATGCTCATCTTCTTTTCCTCCGTTTTCCGTTTGATTCCCATTCGATCGGTCATCATCTGTCTGTGTCTTAGCATCTGCTTCGCTACGTCTCGCCCCGCTCTCTGTGGGGCTGCCAGCTACTCTTTATGGCTGCCACCTCCCCGCTTGACCAGGAGCGCGACCACGATGAGCGCGGCTCCGGCGACCGCTGCGGCGGCCGCGGCGTACATTGCCATATCGCCAGTCGAGGGCATAAAGCCTCCGGTGGTAATGCTAGGGGGTGTGCCGGTGGGCGTGTTGATGAGCGACGCCTCCAGGCTGCCCGTCGACCCGTCCGCGCTGTCGGCGCGCAGGGGCGACTCGGCCGTGATGGCGAGCTTGGGCTTGGCGGCGGCCACCTGGTCGACGTCCAGACCCTCGGCCTTGACCGTCACGGAACGCGTGCCCTCAAAGGCGGTGTAGCCCTTGGGTGCCTTGAGCTCGCGGACCTCCAGCTTGCCCGAGTCCACGCCCGAGACGGTCGCGCGGCCGTCCTCGCCCGTGGTGACGGTGGCCTTGCCCTCCGCATCCCACGTGCCATTGGCCGCCAGCGTGCGACCGCGGTCGTCGGTGATGCTCAGGACCGCCCCGGGCAGCGGCTTGTCGCCGTCGCTGCCGCGCTTGGTGAGCGCGAGATCCCAGGTGTAGGCCGTCGCGTCATCGCTCGGTGTGCGGGTGAAGCCGGCGTCGCCGGACTGGTCGGCGAGGGGAGAGCGCGGGTAGCGGAGGTAGACCTCGTTGGGGTTGCCCTTGGCGATGCCGTGGTTGCATGCACTGTTGAGCGGTGCGTTGTACACGGCGACCACGCGGGCGCCCGCGGTGAAGGCGTCGGTCCCGCCGAGCGCGGCGATCAGGTCGCCGGTGCGCACGGTGAAGGTTCCGTCCGCGGCCACCTTGATGGAGCACTGGGCCGTGATGTCGGTCCAGCCCTTGGCGGGCTCGGTGCCGGTGCGCCCGTCCTTGCCGGTCGAGACGGCGTCGAAGTTGCCGTCCGCGCCCGCAGCCACGTACACATGCATGCTCGCGGCGACCTTGGAGGGGTCGAGCCCCGCGCTCATGGTGTCGACGAACTGCACCGCATAGGTGTCGTAGGCAGTAAGACCCGCCGGGACCGTGGCCGAGAGGCGCCAGTACAGGTCGTCGCCGACCGTGGCGTCGGCGGCCTTGCCCCAGGCGGCGGTGCCGTCCTCCAGCACGTGCTTGGCCACCTTGGGCGTCGCGGCCTTGGGCTTGACGGTAACGGCGCTGCCGCCGACCAGGGCCATGATCGGCGCGGTGCCGGCCTCGTCCTGGGCGATGGCGTCGTCGTCGGCGACGATGAGCCAGTAGCCGCAGGGCAGCTCG
>CABRFW010000211.1 GCA_902470265.1 uncultured Collinsella sp. | reverse complement strand
TGGCCGAGGCCGACTACATCGGCTCCACCGCCGGCATCATCAAGTATGCCGAGGAATCCGGCGCGAGCGAATTCATCATCGTGACGGTCCGCGGCGTGCTCTACGAGCTCGAGCGCCGCTGCCAGGGCACCGGCAAGAAGTTCTACTTCCCCGCGGTGCAGCCCACCTGCGTCAACATGGATCTCATCACGCTCGAGAAGCTCGTGCGCTGCCTGGAGACGGGCGAGGGCGAGGTGCAGATCGGCGTGTCGGACGAGGCTGCCGACCAGGCCAAGCTCACGCTCGACCGTATGCTCGAGTACGCAGCACGCTAGAACAATGTTGCATGAGGGACGGTCCCTTATGTCACATTCAAGGGAGAGGATTCCTGTGGAAACCAAGCAATACCCCGATATGGAGTGCGACGTCGTCATTGCCGGCTGCGGCGTGGCGGGTCTGTACGCGGCCCTCAATCTGCCGACGAGCACGCGCGTGATCATGCTCTCCAAGGGCGCGGTCGATGAGTGCGATTCGATGCTCGCGCAGGGCGGCATCTGCGTGCTGCCCGAGGGCTCGGACTATGATGCCTTCTTTGAGGACACCATGCACGCCGGTCACTACGAGAACCGCCGCGAGAGCGTCGACATCATGATCCGCTCGAGCCGTTCGGTCATCAACGACCTGCTAGCGATGGGCGTGGATTTTGAGCGCAAGGCCGACGGCAGCCTCGACTTTACCCGCGAGGGCGCGCACAGCCGTCCGCGCATTGCCTTCCATGCCGACATTACGGGCAAGGAGATCACGACCAAACTGCTCCAGGCCGTTCGCAAGCTGGACAACGTGCAGATTTTGGAGCACGTGGCCATGACCGACATCCTGACGGGCGAACGTGACGGCGCCACGGTGTGTGCCGGTGCCATCGCCGTTTCCGTGGACGAGGACAACTCGGTTCGTCCCGCCGACGAACTGGCAAATGCCGCCGAGGGCGTGCATGCCGGCGAACCGTTTAAGATCCATGCCCGCCACACGCTGTGGGCGACGGGCGGTATCGGCGGCGTGTACGACCATTCGACCAACTACCCGCAGCTCACGGGCGACGCCTGCTACATCGCTCAGGAGCATGGCATTAAGATGGAGCACTTGGACTACGTGCAGATCCACCCCACGGGACTGTTCTCGCCGCAGCCGGGCCGCACCTTCCTGATCAGCGAGAGCTGCCGCGGCGAGGGCGCGATTTTGCTCAACGCCGCCGGCGAGCGTTTTACCGACGAGTTGCAGCCGCGCGACGTTGTCGCCGCCGCCATCCGCGAGCAGATGAAGCAGGATGACACCGAGCACGAGTGGCTGAGCTTTGCCCCCGTCGAGCGCGACGTGGTGACCGGGCACTTCGCCAACATCCGCGCACGCTGCCTGGAGGACGGCCGCGACATCCTGGACGAGCCCATTCCCGTTACGCCCACGCAGCACTACTTTATGGGCGGCGTGTGGGTCGACAAGGACGGCCGCACCTCGATGCCCGAGCTCTACGCCGCCGGCGAGACGGCCTGCAATGGCGTTCACGGCAAGAACCGCCTGGCTTCAAACAGCCTGCTCGAGGCGCTGGTCTGGGGTCGTCGCGCCGCTTGGCGTATGCGCACCGGCGAGTCGCTTGCCGTGGAGCAGGCGGGCGAGCCCGCGCTCGACGGACGTCACCGCGCCCTGAGCGCCGATACCCTGGCAATCGATGATCTGGCCCGTGCCGCCGGCACGCAGGCCGTGGAGGAGTAGACCATGAATCCCATTACTATGAAACTCGTCGTCGATGATTTGATTCTGCAGGCTCTGCGCGAGGACATTACCTTTGAGGACGTGAGCACGGCGAGCGTGTGCCCCACGGCGCGTCCCGCCACGGTGGAGCTTATCGCCAAGGCCGATGGCATTATCGCGGGCCTGGATGTGTTCGCTCGCACCTTTGAGCTGCTGGATTCGCAGAGCTCGGTGCTGTTTGATGTTGCCGATGGTGACGAGGTGCACGCCGGCGACCACGTGGGCCAGGTGCGCGGCGATGCGCGCGTACTGCTTTCGGGCGAGCGCGTGGCGCTCAACTACCTGCAGCGCATGAGCGGCATCGCTACTTACACGCATCGGATGGCAGCTGCGCTCGAGGGCACCAAGACCGTGCTTGTCGACACGCGCAAGACCACGCCGGGCATGCGTGTCTTCGAGAAGGCTGCAGTCGAGATCGGCGGTGGCAGCAACCACCGCTATAACCTGTCGACGGCTGTCATGCTCAAGGACAACCACATCGACGCCGCCGGTGGCGTGGCACGCGCGATTGAGATGGCGCGCGCCCATGCGTCGTTTACCGCGACGGTCGAGATTGAGTGCGAGAACCTGGATATGGTGCGCGAGGCAGTTGAGGCCGGTGCCGATATCATCATGCTCGACAACATGACCCACGACGACATGGCTGCCGCGATTGAGCTTATCGCCGGTCGCGCCAAGACCGAGTGCTCGGGCAATGTGGATGCCAGCAATATCCGCGCCCTCGCCGACCTGGGCGTTGACTTTATCAGCTCGGGGGCGCTGACGCACTCTGCGCCGATTCTCGACCTCTCGCTTAAGCACCTTCGTCTGCTGGACGGTAAATAATGAACGCCCGCGAGCGTCGCCGTGCCATCATGGCCGTGCTCGAGGGGGCCAAGGGGCCCGTATCGGGCAGCGCGCTTGCCCGCGAGGTGGGTGTGAGCCGCCAGATCGTGGTGCAGGACATCGCCCTGCTGCGCGCCGATGGGCACGATATCGTGGCGACCAACCGCGGCTACGTGCTGCAGGAGGCCCCCAGCAGCCCCGCTGTGCCCACACGCTTGGTCAAGGTTCGCCACGGCGTGGAGCAGGCAGGCGATGAGCTTACGAGTATCGTCGACGCCGGAGGCGCCGTGCTCAACGTGATCGTCAATCACCGCGTGTACGGTAAGATCACGGCCGACCTGGACATCCGCAATCGTCGCGATGTTGAGCGCTACCTGCACGATATCGAGAGCGGCAAGAGTTTCCCGCTGCTAACGGTGACGAGCGGCTATCACTTCCATCGCATCGCGGCGGAGGACGAGCAGACTCTCGACGAGATCGAGGCCATACTCAAGGAGAAGGGCTATCTGGCAGACCTGATGCCCTACGAAGACGACCTGTCCTAGTAACGACGAATGCAAAAGGAGGCCTCCGCGGCGATGCGGAGGCCTCCTTTTTGTGCACGGT
>CABRFW010000210.1 GCA_902470265.1 uncultured Collinsella sp. | reverse complement strand
GCCGAATACACAGGAGTTTTCTATGTCGGGTTCTTCGGTCCGCACGTACCGAGCCACGCTTCGCACAAACAGCGCACCGCCCAAGCTCGTCGTCGTTGAAGCAGAATGCCTTTCGCCCGATGAGCGCACAGCATTTGCATTGCTATCAAGTCGCGTCGCCGCCGTTCTGGTCCCTTGCCCGGCGCAAGGTGAACTTGCCATCCAATGCCAAGCGCACAGCTGCTCGCTCAATCAGGCTGCCGTAATCGCAACCAGCCAACACGGCCTGCCGCTCCTTTTAGAAGCCGGTATCGCACTCGCCCTTCGCGGCGCCGGATACAAAAACGAGGCCGCCGCCGACATGGTCTTTAAACCACGATCGAGCGGCGGCCTCGCAGCAGCCATTGAACATGCGTGCAGGCTCGTTGCCTAAAAGAACAAGCTAGAAACCAAAGCCAAAGCCCGTTCCGGTAATCGCCGAGTACATAAAGTAAACGTTGATCACGTTGAGGAATACACCCGTGATGCAACCGTTGCGCAGGTAGCGCTCGCACACGATGCGCGCCATGGCGGCGGAGTCATCATTGTTTTTAGCCTGGCGTCCTGCCGTAAAGTACGTCGCCACGCTCAGCAGTAGGTTGAGCACCGGCAGTGCCAGCAGCTCGTAGCTCTTGCCCCAGCGCGTCACCTCGCCGGCTGCGTTAAACTTCGTTGCCACCTCAGGACCAATGTTGGGGATCACAAACGCTGCAACCACCAACGGAATCACCGCAAGTACGAGCAGCGCAATGCCCATGTAGCCAGCTTTTTTGCCGTATTTAAACATATGCGTCGCCCTTACACGTTAAAGCGGAAGTGCACGACGTCGCCATCGGCCATGACATAGTCCTTGCCCTCAATACGCAGCTTGCCGGCGGCCTTGGCGCCCTGCTCACCGCCGAGCTCGATGTAGTCGTCATAGCCAATGACCTCGGCCTTAATAAAGCCACGCTCAAAGTCGGTGTGGATGACGCCGGCGGCCTGCGGGGCGGTCGCGCCCTGGCGAACCGTCCAGGCCTTGACCTCCATCTCGCCGGCCGTAAAGAACGACTGCAGACCGAGCAGCTTATAGGCCGCCTGCGCGAGCACGTCCAGACCGGGCTGCTCCAGGCCCAGGCTCTCCAGGTAGTCGGCGGCGTCCTCGGGATCGAGCTCGGAAAGCTCGGCCTCAATCTTGGCGCAGATGGGCAACGGCTTGACGCCATCGATGGGCGCCAGGTCCTCGTTGAGCATATCCTCGTCCACGTTGGCCACATACAGGATGGGCTTCATGGTGAGCAGGAACAGGCCCTTGGCAGCGGCACGCTCCTCGTCGGTCATCTCCATGGATGCGGCGCGTTTGCCCTCGTTGAGCCAGGCAAGCAGGCGCTTGGCGACCTCAAACTTGGGCATGAGCTCCTTGTCGCGCTTGGCCTCCTTCTCGAGCTTAGGCAGCTGCTTCTCGAGCGTGCCCATGTCGGCCAGGATGAGCTCGGTCATGATGGTGTCGGCATCGCCGGCGGGATCGACGAACTCGCCCGTGCGGCCCACCTCGCGCATAACGTTGGGGTCCTTAAAGTAGCGCACGACCTCGCAGATGGCGTCGGTCTCGCGAATGTTGGCCAGGAACTGATTGCCCAGACCCTCGCCCTCGTTAGCGCCCTTCACCAGACCTGCGATGTCGACGAACTCGACCGTAGCCGGCACAATGCGACCCGGGTTGACGATGTCGGCGAGCTTTTGCAGGCGGCTATCGGGCACATCGACGATACCCACGTTGGGGTCGATCGTGGCAAACGGGTAGTTGGCGGCAAGGCCGGTCTTTTTGGTAAGCGCGGTGAACAACGTCGACTTGCCCACGTTGGGCAGGCCCACGATACCGATGGAAAGGGACACGACAGCTCCTTTTGGTACAGGTACTTCAAACCGTATAAGTATAGCGCCGCCGCAGCATCCGGGCGAATCCGGACGCCACGGCGGCACGAATGAAGCAGAGATAGAGGTCGCTGACTAGTCCGCGAGCTTTTCCACCTGGTCGAGCATCTTGTCAAGCTTGGCCTTTGCCTCGGCCTTGACCTTCTGGGCTTCTTCGTGGGCCTTAGCCTTCTGGGCGGCCTTTTCCTCGGCTTCGGGATCGACGACGACCAGATTGGACGCGTCGTGCTCAACTAACTTGAGCGCATGCTCGGGGCACACCTTGACGCAGGCACCGCAGCCCAAACAATACGTGGACTCCAACGCAAAGCGGCCGCTTCCCACCAAATCGCAGGCGAACGTGGGACATACATTGACGCACTCGCCGCACGACGTGCACTTGTCAAAATCGCACTCCGGCGTGCTCACCTGCATGTTCTGGGCAAGCTCGGGATGGTTCTGCAGTGTTGAGAGCACCAGCTGGCGACCGTGCGTGAGCGTACGGCGACGCTTGGTCGTCGTGGTGCCGCACATGGTGTTGAGCGTACGCTCGAGCTGGGTAATCTGGTGGCGGTGGGCTTTGAGCTTCTGCGTCACCGAGGCCAGCGCCGCCGTTGCCGGGTTGAGCTTGGTCACGGTCAGACCCGTGGTGCGGGCGATCTTTTCCATGTACTCCTTGCGCTCGTACTCGCGGCGCTTATGGCATTTGAGGCTCTTAGGGTCGACCTCCAGGCCCATGCCCGTGCCGGCCCACTCCTCGGCGGTAGCGATTGCCTCGCCCAGGATGTCCTCACCGCCGGTGTTGCGGCATTTATCGCACACACCCAGCGGCAAATACACACTCACGTTGGGATAGTCGGCCAGCACCGAAAACCAAGTCTCTGCCGTAATATCGCCCACGCAGGCAACGACGACCTCGTTTTCGCGCGGCATGCGCTTAAGGGCGCGTGTACAGGTGACGTAGGCGGTCTCGTGGCTCGTAGCAGCAGAGACGATATCGTCATACAGGTTTTTGGGCGCCAAGCGCGGCGAGATGATTGCCTCGGTCGGACAGGCAGCGGCACACAGGCCGCACTTGCGACAGGAGTCGAGAATCTCGATGGCGTCTTCCTCGACCTCGATAGCGTTGACCGGGCACACGTCCATGCACGCGGTGCAGCCGCTCTTTTCGTTTTTGCAGGTCAGGCACGGAATGGTGTTGCCGCGCGGACGCTCCTTATAATCGGCAGGGTTCCACTGCGGCGCCGACGGATCGAGTGCATCGGTCACACCGCCAAGCGGGTTTTTAAGAAAGTCGAAACCCTTGCTGATCTCGATAATGTCATCAAACAGATCGTGTTCCTGCGCCATGCGCGGCCCCTCCCTGAGCAGTG
>CABRFW010000209.1 GCA_902470265.1 uncultured Collinsella sp. | reverse complement strand
ACAGTCCCTATTTCACCGCAACTGATGTGGGCGTCCCTAGTGAGTTGGCTGGTAGCGGGGGCAGTAGCTGATGGCGATGGCGTCGACGCCTACATGGGTGGCGATGGTGCAGCCGATGGGGCCGGTGCCGGCGTCTACGTAGTCCTGGCCTGCGAGCGCCTCGTCGACAAGCTCCTGCTCCTCGGCGGCACCGGTCGTGAGCACGCGCACGCTGGAGCCCGGATGCTCGGCCAAAAACGCGAGGCAGTCTGCCATGGTGTTGGCGACGATGCGCTTGGCGCCGCGGCCCTTCTTGATGGCCCTGATCTCGCCCGACTGCCACTCCGGCGAAACGGCCAGGCGAATATTGAGCATCTGCGTGAGCTGGCCGGCGAGCTTGGGCGCGCGGCCGTTCTTAACGAGGTTCTCGAGTGTGCGGGGAATCAGCAGCAGGTGGGCGTCGGGCAGCGTCGCGCGGATCTGCGCCTCGGTCTCGTCCAGGCTGCGGCCGTCCTCGCGCATGGCCAGCGCGTACTCCACCAGCAGGCCCTCGGCACCCGAGCCGGTGCGCGAATCGATGCAGCGCACGTCGAGCTCGTGCGTCTCGGCCGTCAGGCTGGCGTTGGCGTAGCAGGCGGACCACTCGCTGCACAGCGAGATAAAGATGGCGCTATCGTGGCCGTCGGCGCGCACGCGGTCAAAGAGTTCCTTGAACTCGCCGGCACTCGGCTGCGAGGTGTGCGGCAGCTGCTCGGAGCCGGCCATGCGGGCGACGTACTCTTGGGCGGTAATCTGCACCTGGTCGAGCAGGTCCTCGCCCTCGATAATCACATGCAGCGGAATCACGTAAATGCCGAGCTCTTGGGCGCGGGCGGGGGAGATGTCCGACGTGGAGTCGGTTATGATGGCAAAAGACATAATTGCACCTTTCGTTGGGGCGCGACGGCGCCGCCTTCTGAGAGCAAAGTGCGACAAGTATAGTGGAGTTGCTCTACATTGCTAGGTTAAATTGTTGAATAGTCAACAGTTTGAAGTGTCGGTGTGGAAATCGTCAACTGGGGAAGAGGGATGCCGATGGAGGCGCTGGAGATATGCAAACGGCCGGTCGTGCTGTTTGATTTTGATGGCACGGTGGCCGATACGGGTCGGGCGGTGATGACCTCGACGCGCAAGACGCTGGCTGCACGCGGGTTTTCGGAGGCGCAGATGGGTGACCTGCGTCGCATGATCGGGCCGCCCCTGTGGAAGAGTTTTCACGACTTTTATGGCTTCTCCCGCGAGGAGTCGCTTGTGGTGGCCGACGAGTACCGCGCCTTTTTTGACGAGCTGGGACCGGAGGAGTATCCCGTGTTTGACGGGATCCCCGAGCTGCTGGATGGGTTGGTCGCCCAGGGCAAGCGCTTGGCCGTGGCGACGTCGCGCATGGAGGCAAAGTGCGTTGACATGGTGGGAGAGCTGGGACTTTCTCAGTTTGAGGCGGTGGTTGGCATGAATCCGCCGCAGGGGCGCGAGACCAAGGCCGATTCGGTCCGCGACGCGTTGGCGGCCTTGGGTGCGGCCGCGGGCGATGCCGTGATGATCGGCGATCGCTTTAACGACGTCGAGGGCGCGCACGCGATGAGCGTGCCGTGCATTGGTATCTATTCGGGCGCGGCGGCGCCGGGCGAGCACGAGGCGGCGGGTGCCGATGCGGTGGTGCACTCGGTGGCCGAGCTTGCTAAACTTTTCGCTATATAGGTATTTGATGTGAGGGGCGGGCACGCTCGCCGCTCATTGGTAAGGAGGTCGTCCATGAATCAGGTGGAGCAGAGCGTTGCCGAGTATGTCGACGAGGTCTGGGAGGATGTCGTCGCCGATATCGAGCAGCTGGTGAGTTATCCGTCCGTGGCAGTTTCTGCCGATGCGGAGCCCGGCGCGCCGTTTGGCCGCCCGGTCCGTGACGCGCTCGATTGCGCGCTCGGCATCGCGCAGAAGCTCGGCTATCAGACGAGCGACGACGAGGGCTATGTGGGAATCGCCGATATCCCGGGCCGCGGCGACAAACAGCTCGCGACTATCTGCCACGTGGACGTGGTTCCCGCCGGCCCTGGCTGGAACACCGACCCGTTCACCATGGAGCGCCGCGAGGGCTGGCTGCTCGGTCGCGGCGTGATTGACGACAAGGGCCCGGCGGTATTGTCACTCTACGCCGGCGCCTACTTGCTCAAGCACGGCATTGTTCCGCGCTACACCTTCCGCGCGCTGCTGGGCTGCGATGAGGAAGTGGGCATGTCCGACGTTCACCATTATCTGGAGAACAACGCAGACCCCGACTTTTTGTTTACGCCCGATGCCGAGTTCCCGGTCTGCAATGCTGAGAAGGGCCAGTTTGGGGCGACGTTCGTGAGCCCCAAGATCGACGGCGGGCGCATTGTGTCCTGGAGCGGTGCCGAGGCGAGCAACGCCATTCCGTCGCAGTCTATCTGCGAGCTCGCGATTGCCGCCGATGAGCTGCCGGCGCCGGTCGAGAATGCTGACCGCCTGGAGATCACGGCTCTCGACAATGGTCATGTGCAGATTTTCGCCCACGGTATTGGCGGTCACGCCTCGATGCCCGAGGGGACGATCAATGCCGTCGGCCTGATCGTGGCGTATCTGCGCGAGGCCGAAGACGCGTTTGGTGCACGCGACGAGCGCCTGCTGACGCCTGCCGAGCATGAGTTTGTCAAGTTTCTGGCCTTTGTACATGCGGACGCCTATGGTCGCGGCTTGGGCATCGATGCGACGAGCGCGGCGTTTGGCCCGCTCACGTGCAACCCCGGCGTCATCCGCGTGGCGGATGGCCACATCGAGCAGGTCATCGACGTGCGTTTCCCCGACAGCACGAGCGCCGATACCATCCGCGAGCAGCTCGAGCCGCTCGTGGGGCGCTTTGGCGTGACGTGTCGTGTGGGTCGTGCAAAGGTGCCGTTCTCGGTGTCTGCCGACGATCCGGCCGTGAAGGCGCTTATCGATACCTATAATGAGTTTACGGGCAAGCATGCCGAGCCCTTTGCCATGGGCGGCGGCACGTACGCGCGCAACTTTGCCCGCGCCGTATCGTTTGGCCCCGAGGAGACCGGCCTGGAGCTGCCCGCATGGGGCGGCCAGATGCACGGCCCCAACGAGTGCGCCAACGAGGAGCAGCTCAAGCAGGCGCTCAAGATCTATATTGTTGCGATCCTCCGTTTGAATGAATTAGAGCTTTAGGGTTACGCGGTTTTACCAAACCGCGTAACGGCTCGACGCTGCAAACGCCCCTAAGCGGCAATCTGACGTTCAATCGTC
>CABRFW010000208.1 GCA_902470265.1 uncultured Collinsella sp. | reverse complement strand
TTCAGTTCGTAAACTTGTATATATGCATTTATATATGCATTTGCTGGAGGTAGCGCTGAGCGGTATCCTGTTAAGTCGTCAGCATACGATTCAACAGGGAAGGCAGATTATGCATTCTCCCCATCAACGCGACGCGCATCCACAGCCGATATGCAGCCGTCGCATCTTTTTGGGTAGCGCTCTCGCTGCGAGCGCTTCTGTCGTCGCCGGCGCACTTGCCGGTTGCCAGCGCCCCTCCACGCTGGAAGTGGTTCAGCCCACGACGGGCGGCGGTCGCGACGACCTGTCCGATTCCGTGATCGGCAAGGATAAGATCCGCATCGGCATGGAGGCGGCCTACGCCCCGTACAACTGGCAAGTTTCCGAAGCCAGTGAGTTCACCATCCCCATCGACAACGTGCAGGGCGCCTATGCCGATGGCTACGACGTGCAGATCGCCAAGATCGTCTGCAAGGCCCTCGGCGGCGAGCCCGTTGCCGTCAAGCAGAGCTTCTCGGGTCTTATCGATTCGCTCAACAACGGCCAGATCGACCTCATCATTGCCGGCATGAGCGCCACGCCCGAGCGCGAGGAGTCCGTCGGCTTTTCCGACCCGTACTTCATTGGCTACTTTGGCCTGTTCGTAAAAGAGGGTTCCCCCTACCAAAATGCCACCAAGCTCAGCGACTTTAGCGGTGCCACGGTACTCGGCCAAAAGGACACCATGCTCGATACCGTCATCGACGAGATCCCGGGCGTTGTGCACAAGAACCCGGTCGATTCGGTTCCCACGGTGTTCTCGAATCTGCTGCAGGGCACGTGCGACGCCGTGACTTACAACACCGAGAACGAGAAGGGCTATATGGCCCAAAATCCCGGTATCGTCCCCATCCAGTTTGCCGAGGGCGAGGGCTTTAAGCAGGAGGTCACGGCAAATGTCGGTTGCCGCAAGGGCTCGGACAAGCTGCTTAAGCTCATCGACAAGACACTCAAGGGCATTAGCCAAGAGGAGCGCGACCAAATGTGGGACGCGTGCCTCGACCGTCAGCCGGCATAGGGAGGCAGCATGAAAACCATCAATCGTCTGGCCTCCTTTATCAAGGCCGACCACCGTTATGTGTACCTGGGCACGAGCGTTATCGCGGCGCTCGGCCTGGCGTTTAGCCAGCGCAACCCCACGCCGCTGAGCTTCTTGGCCCCCACCGGTATCTTCCAGGATTGCCTTTGGGCAATTCTTTGGGCCTGGCTCGTCGTATCGGCGGCGGCGCTCGTCACCAAACTCATGCACTGGAACGACTATCGCGAAAAATCGCCGTTCGCATCCGAGCGCTTCCGTCGCGGCGCGCGCCTGGGCAGCTATGTCGTCGTTGCTATTGCGGCGATCTTCTTTGTCGACCGCTGCGTCATGTCATTTATCGACCTGGTGCAAGTGAGCATTGTCTCGGACTCCAACCCCAGCGACTTTTTGTCGAGCCTGGTCTACATGACCTACAAGAGCGGCGACTTCTTTATCCGCGGCATCGAGATCACCATCGCACTTGCGACCTTCGGTACCGTCATCGCCTTTTTTCTGGCACTGCTCTTTGTGTTCCTGCGTATTCAGACCTTCGATCGCGTGGACAACGACCTAGTGCGCTTCTTTAAGAGCATCGGCCGCGGCTTTGCGACCGTCTACTCTACCATCGTGCGCGGCACGCCCATGATGGTCCAGGGCCTGCTCATCTATTACGCGGGCTTCACCGTTTTGCGCGGCATGGGCTTCGAGACCGCCCAGGCCAACCAGATTTGGAGTACCTTCACCGCCGGTCTCGTCACCATCTCGCTCAACTCCACCGCCTACATGATGGAGGTCCTGCGCGGCGGTATCGAGTCCATCGATCCCGGCCAGGCCGAGGCGGCGCGCTCGCTGGGTCTGTCGCAGTGGCAGGCCATGCGCAAGGTCGTGTTCCCCCAGGGCATTAAAAACGCGATTCCGGCGCTCACCAACGAGCTCATCATCAACATCAAGGATTCGTCGGTGCTTTCGGTCATCGGCGTGTTCGACCTCATGTACGCCACCACCACCGTCGCCGGCGTGTACTACCGCCAGATGGAGGTCTACTGCGTGGCACTCGTGGTCTACCTGATCCTGACGCTCGTGGCGAGCCGCCTGCTCGAGGCCTTTGGCAAAAAGCTCGGCGCCGAGGCCCCGGCAACGCTGCCCAGCTCCAACTAGGCTCAAGACGAGGAGAATCATCATGGCAGATATCGCCACTACCGGCACCGCGGCCGCCGCACAGACCAATGAGCCGCTCATCCGCGTCGAGGGCCTGCGCAAGAGCTTCGGCTCGCTCGAGGTGCTCAAGGGCATCGACCTGTCCGTTAACCCCGGCGAGGTCGTTACCATTATCGGCGCTTCGGGTTCGGGCAAGTCGACCTTCCTGCGCTGCCTCAACCTGCTCGAGACCCCGGACGCGGGCCACATCTGGTTCCACGGCCAGGACCTTACGGCCGAGCGCTGCAACATTAACAAACTCCGCGAGGACATCGGCATGGTGTTCCAGGGCTTTAACCTGTTCAACAACATGGACGTGCTCGACAACTGCACGCTTGCGCCCGTCACGCTCAAAAAGATGAGCAAGGCCGAGGCCGAGAAGGTCGCGATGGAGCATTTGACGAGTGTGGGGCTCGAAAAGTTCGCGCACGCCGCCGTGGGTCGCCTGTCCGGCGGCCAAAAGCAGCGCGTGGCCATCGCCCGCGCCCTGTGCATGAATCCGCAGATCATGCTGTTCGACGAGCCGACCTCCGCACTCGATCCCGAGATTGTGGGCGAGGTGCTCGAGGTCATGCGCAAGCTCGCGGCCGACGGCATGACCATGGTCGTCGTCACGCACGAGATGGCCTTTGCCCGCACGGTGTCCGACCGCGTGGTCTTTATGGACAAGGGCGTGGTGCTCGAGGACGCCGCACCGGCCGAGCTCTTCGGCAACCCCAAACACCAGCGCACCCGCGAGTTCCTCTCGCGTTATCTCGAGGACAAATAACCGACCGCAAACGCTTATGTGGCAGGGCCGCTCCGGTGGGGCGGCCCTCGTCATCACAATCGAAAGGATGTCATGGCCGAGGTTTGGCGCTTCTTTGCGCATGAGGATGATTTTGCCGATATAGACGAGGCTGGCGCGTGCGAGCGCTTGGGTCGCGTGCTGTCGTTTCCGACCATCTCGAGTATGGATGCCGAGGCGGTGGACTGGCAGCCGTTCGACGACCTGCGCGCGTATATGCAGCAGGCTTGGCCGCACGTATTTACGGCGGGTAAGGTCGAGCTTATCGACCATTCGCTATTGGTGACGCT
>CABRFW010000207.1 GCA_902470265.1 uncultured Collinsella sp. | reverse complement strand
TGGGACGTGTCTCTATAGTTTTGTCAACCGCGTGCTTCGCGCCATTTCGGCATGACGCATCCGGGCGCCCGGCGCCCCCGCTTCCCCTTCGGTTGATCCCGCCGCCCGCTAGGCCGCGTACGGGACGGCGTCGCGCATGATCGCGTAGATGACCTTGAGCCTCTTCCTCGCGACCGCCTTCAGCGCCTTGCTGTGCCTCATCCCCCTCGCCCTGCACTCCCCGTAGTACCTCCCGAACCTGTTGTCCGTGCCGATGAGGGAGTTGCAGCTGAATATGAGCAGGTTCTTGAGCTGCCTGTTCCCGCCGTGCTGCGGCGATGTCGACCTGATGCTGCTCCCGGAGCGCCTATCGGACGGCGCCACGCCGCAATAGCTCGCGAGCTCGTCGTGCCCCCTGAACGCGGATATGTCGATCGACGTCACCAGCGCCGCGGCGGTCTTGGGGCCGATCCCGGGCACCGTGAGGAGGCACTCGTAGACCTCGTCTCCCGCCAGCGAGTCGGCCACGAGCGAGTCGAGTTCCTCGATGTCGGCGTCGAGGGAGGCTATCTCCCGGGCGAGTATCCGGACCGCGACGTCCTCGCCGGCCGGGAGCCGCCTTCCCGAGCGCGACGAGGCCAGCAGCGCCTCCCAGAGCCTCCTGGCCCCCGCCGCGGGGGCGCCCGCGCGCCTGGCGGCGTTCGAGAACCTGCGCCAGCCGGCGGCCGAGCACCCGGCGGCCCCGCCGAACTCGGCCAGCATCGACACCTGCCAGCGGCTCGACGGGTCGACCGCGCCCTCGAGCGCGGGGTCGGCCTCGAGCAGGGTCGCGCGCAGCCTGTTCTTCGCGCGGGTCCTGGCGGACGACGCGAACTCGCGCTGCGACGACAGGATCCGAAGCGAGGCGGTCCCCTCGGGCTCCTCGGGCGCCGGCCTGAGGGCGCGGGGCACGCCGAGCGCGGTGCGCGCGATCACCTCGGCGTCGATGGCGTCGGTCTTCGCGGTGCCGGGGAACATCCCGCGGGCCTGCTTCTCGGCATATCCGGGCAGGTAGGCGCAGGGGTTCCCGTGCGCATGGGCGCGCGCGAGGACCAGCGCGCCGATGTTTCGCTTCTGGTCGACGACGACCAGCGCGCCGGAGCCGGCCCGCTCGAGCAGCCGGTCGATGTCGTCGGGCCTGTTTGCCAGCTCGGCCCTGAAGGCGACGCCCCCTCCCGCATCGAGCGCGCACGCGCTGTGCGAGCTCTTCCCGACGTCGATCCCCAGGTAGGCCACGGGCGTCTCTGCTGCAGGCATGGTGTATCCTCTCCCTTGAGCCGGCCGTTAGCCGCGGAAGCGACACCCACATTACCCGGCCGTGGCCCAGTCCGGGCCCGGCACATCTCTATCAGTCGTTCCCCGCGGCCCCTCCCGCCCCGGCGGCAACACGTCCCGGGCCCTCTACGGGGCAGGGGCTGACGGCCGTCCGGGGCGGTCGGCCAGCGACCACCGGTACGGCTCAATCGTATAACCGTGCAACGGAAAAGAGCCGCCCTTTCGGACGACTCAAACTGTAATGGGGATTAAAAAATCATTTTGGTGACGCGCGGCGGAAGACCAGTCTTTTTTGGGACGAGAAAATGATTTTTTAATCCCCGTCCCAGAAAAATCATCGCCAGAGTAGTTATTCGCAAAGGCGCATAGCCTCCTGCACGGCGCCGTATAGGTTAGCGTCGTTGCCCAGCTCTGCCGCCTTGACCTGCGGTACAGGGATGCCGGCGAGAATGCCCTCATAGCCCTCAAGCGCCGCGGGCATCTGGTCGCGAAGCGCGTCGATAAGTTCGGGGTGGCACGAAATGCCGCCCGCAATCACAAACACCTCGGGGTCGAGCACCGCCTGTAGGTTTACGAGCATGGCGTCGAACGTGCGCGCATAGCGGTCAAGCGCGCGCTTCGCCGCCTCATCGCCAGCCTCAACCCACTCAAAAACGCGGCGGCCGTCCACCGTGCCATCGGCAGGTAAGTCCTTCTCGGCCACGACGAGATCGCGCAGCGCACGCCAGCCGCCTGTGCTCGAAAACATTCTGTCCCCGGACGCCGGCTGCCTCACGTCGTTGCGCAGAAAGCTAAACTCACCTGCAAAGCCATGTGCGCCGCGAAGCACGCGGCCATCGATAACGATGCCGCCGCCGATGCCGGTGCCGATAGCGAGCACGACGCCAGTGCGGCATCCGCGAAGGGCGCCCGCTGCGTACTCGCCGAGCGCGCAGCATTTTCCGTCGTTGTTGACCGCCACCGGCATGTCAAACCGCTCGCGCAGCAACTTTCCCAGCGGACAGCCGTCCATGTAGGTAAGCGCGCCGCCGCGATGGATGGTGCCGTCCGCGTCATCCTCATAGATGCCGCCGGGTGCACTCACGCCCACGGCGGACACGCGATCGCGATACGGCTCGATAAGACCGGTCAGGGCCTCGACCGCTTCGTCTGCCGTAGCAAAATCGGTCGGCAGGCTGCCGCGCTCGCGGATGGAAAAATCCTCGCCCAGCACGGCCCACTTAACTGCCGTGCCGCCCACGTCGATGCCAAAATACTCTTTCATGCTGCCTCCGCTTCTGCGCCGATACGTCAATATCGGCAGACCATCCCGTCCATGCAAACACAGAGAATTCCAGACAAGGCCAAGTATTTGGTTAACGGTCGCTTTTAGACTGTAAACGGAGTTTAATCTGTTTACAGCAGCTAGTTCTATAAATTACGCAATTATGCACTCATTTGGAACGATGCAATTTATCTTTTTTAGCCCCCAAGGTAGCTAAAAAGCCCCGTCCCAAATTAGCTACTTGAGACGGGGTGTAGGAAGCACTTAGCCCAAGACGTGAGCCATGCGTGCCTTGAACTCCGCGAGGAAGCGCGGGGCGTCCACGGTTAGCGCCACAAGGGCGCTCTTGTCCGGGTCGGCCACGCGGCGCTCGTCGCAGATGGTGCGGCCACGATACTCGCCGAGCAGGTCAACGCGCAGGTTGCAGCCGAGTGCGCCCACGAGCGTGGGGTCGATCGCCACGGCAACGGCTAGCGGATCGTGCAGCGCACAGCCGCCAAGATAAGGCGCGTTCATCTCGTATGAGCCAATGTAGTGCTCGACCATGCCTGCAAACGCGCATCCCGCCATGGTGCCCGAACCCGTCCAGCCGGCGATATCGCGGCGCGTCAGCACCACGCGATGCGTCACATCCAACCCCACCATGGTGAGCTTGCGGCCCGAGCGCAGCACGGCATCGGCGGCCTCGGGGTCGCTTGCCATGTTGGCCTCGGCGCCCGCGCTCACGTTGCCGGGCACGGTAAGGGCGCCGCCCATCA
>CABRFW010000206.1 GCA_902470265.1 uncultured Collinsella sp. | reverse complement strand
AACCTACGACCAAGGAGTGTCCATGGCCGATTCCATTAACTACCAGCTTGCCAAGTTCGTCGCCAGCTATGGCAAGGTTTCGCAGATTCCCGAGTCCACCTGCCCCGAGGTGAGCTTTGTCGGCCGCTCCAACGTGGGCAAGTCGTCGATTATGAACAAGCTATTTGGCCGCAAGAACCTAGTCAAGGTTTCCAGTACGCCGGGCAAGACGAGCAACATCAACTTCTTTGAGGCCGATGACGTGCATTTCGTGGACCTGCCGGGTTACGGTTTCGCCCGTCGCTCCAAGGCCGAGCGCGACCGCTGGGCCGAGCTTATCGGCGACTTTTTCGACTCCGAGCGCAGCTTTAACCTGGTTGTGTCGCTGGTGGACATTCGCCACGACCCCAGTAAACTCGACCATGACATGATCGACTACCTGCAGGGCAACGAGTTCAACTTTATCGTCTGCCTCACCAAGGCCGACAAACTCAGCCGCACCCAGCAGGCCCGCCAAGCAGCAGCCATCAAAAAGCAGCTCAACGTCCCGGCCGAGAACGTGATCATCACAAGCTCCCAGACCGGTACCGGCATCGACGAACTCAAAAAGCGCATCGCCGAGGCCTGCCTCTAATCGGGCTGCAACCCCTCAAAAGCTCTCATCTATATCACCTCAGTGATAGTTATTGGTAAACTATCACTGAGGTGATATTTTTTTGGAGGTCGATATGGAGCTTTGGCACGGGTCGGAGGTTGTTGTCGAACGTCCGTCGTTGGATAAATGCAGACAATTCAATGACTATGGGCGCGGGTTTTATTGCACGCCACATGAGGAAATGGCGATGGAATGGGCATGCCGGACCGAGTCTGATGGCGTTGCCAATCGATATGAGCTTGATTTAGATAGCCTTTCGGTCTTGGATTTGGAGTCTGGGGAGTTTTCAATCCTCAATTGGCTTGCAATTCTGGCGAACAACAGAGAGTTCAATGTTTCGACGCCAGTAGCACGCGAGGGGCTTCGCTATCTACTTGATAACTGTTTAATTGATACATCTCCTTATGACGTTATTCGAGGCTATCGTGCAGACGATTCCTATTTCTCGTTTGCAAGACAGTTTGTCAACGGCATGATTTCGCTCAGGCAATTGCAGCGCATTATGTTTTTGGGGGATTTGGGCATTCAATATGCGCTTATGAGTGAGCGTGCGTTCTCGGCGATTAGGTTCCGCGATTGGAAGCAGGCTTCGGGGCCTGAGTATTATCCCAAGCGTTTTGAGCGAGAGCAGAATGCTCGACGCAAATATTTGGATACGGTCAATGGGTTCGATTCCGAAGGTATCGACATTAGGGATTTAATGGCAGGGAGGGTTGATTTAAATGATCCAAGAGTTAACAGATCGTGGGCCGAGTAGGACATATCCCGTCTACTACCTCGAGGATGCAATGAACAACCTCGGCGACTGCTTTGACTATGCCGTTAACGATTATGGAGCAGAAGGATCGGAAGTTGCGGAACTCTTTTGCCTGAGCGGCGTAGCTCGCGAGTTCGAACGCGGCAACGCATGGGTAGTGTCGGGAAAATCGGGCGTTGAGCTGTTCGCGCTTATCGCTGAAAGGTCGGGCTATCAATCAAGGCCGATGCCAAATCGAACCTACCGATTCGAAAAGACACCGGAATATTGGACAGGCTGGATATTGGCATATCTGCAGTGGCGATTAGGAGAGTCTTTCGAAGATTTGCTGCATGTCGTTCCATTTGATGTGCTACGCAGTCTGTACTACCCCTGGCACGAAGCCTCGGAGGAACGCGTGGCTCGCCTCGTCTGCGATATGGCGAAAAAAGCGTCCAGGCAAACCAAACTTGCGTTAGCAAGAAAGAAGCTTAAGAAAACCCAACAAGACCTAGCATACGAATCGGGTGTGTCACTCCGCTCAATCCAAATGTACGAGCAGCGCCAGAGAAACATTAATGAAGCTTCGGTAACAAGCGTAAGAGCCATAGCAAAAGCCCTCCACTGCAACATCGAAGATCTCCTAGAGCCAGTCTTCGAATACAAAGAAACCAGTGCAGCCTAAACCAAACAAATCACCAAAGCTCATCTAAAGAATATGCTCCACACCAGCAAGAGCCCCTATCAATAAAAGGCCATAATTTCAGCCCGGCGCCCCTTCAAAGCGTGGGTCCCTGTAGACATCCTCAGCAAGGTAGGCGCAGGGACGGTCGGGATGTTCCCTCAAAATCATTCCGCAGCGCGAAGACCCCTTGTCCGTCGCTCCGTAGGAGCAGGACAAGGGGCCTTCATGCGCGAGGACGATTTTGAGGGAACATCCCGACCGTCCCGGACAGGTATATGGGGAGGATGTCTACAGGTACTCGATTTGAGCGCCCTCGGTGTCGCACGTCAGAATATGCGTGTCACACTTGGGGAACTGCTCACGCAGCTTGACCTGTAGGAACTTTGCCACGATGGTGTCGTCGGTTACAGCCATGAGGGTCGAGCCCGAACCGCTGATCCAGATGGTCTTAGCGCCTCCGTTAAGGCAGGTGTCGCGCACGGCGTTGTAGTCGGGGATGAGGCGGCGGCGATAGGGCTCCTGGATGCGGTCGTCATTGGCAGCGGCAATCAGGTCAAGGTCGCCGGTCTCCAGGCCGCGCGTCATGCCGGCGATGCGGCCCATTTGCCATACGGCGGTGGAGAGTGGAATCTCCTGCGGCACAACCTTGCGCGCCTCGCTCGTATGCACCTCGTAGGGCGGAATCACGGTAATAAAACGCAAGCGATCGCTCACCTCGTAGCGCAGGCACTGGGGGAGTGAATCGGTCGGGGTAAAGGAGCAGACGGCGCCGCCCAGAATAGCGGGGGCGACGTTATCGGGATGGCCCTCGACCTCGGTGGCAATGCGGACGAGCTCAGCGCGGTCGACGGTATGGCCTGTCAGTGCGGCGGCGGCCATAATGCCGGCGACGACGCAGGTGGAGCTGGAACCCAGGCCACGGGCGACGGGCACGTCGGTCTGAATGTCGATAGCGACGGGGAAGGCCGGCTCGCCCCAGGCGGCCAGAGCATCGACAAAGCTCACATAGACCAGGTTATTCTCGTTTTGGAACTCCTCGGGGCAGCCCGTGATGGTGAGCTTGTCGGCGCGCTCGAAGGTGAAGTGCGAGTAGAGGCTGACGGCCATGCCGAGGGTGTCGTAGCCAATGCCCAAGTTGGCGCTTGTTGCTGGGACGGTGATCTTGATCATGTGAGTCCTCCTGGCGTGCCTGGCTGTTTAGTTCGCTGCTCGGGCAGTCCTGCGCAAGACGGAAAGCACATTAAGTGCTTTCCTTTGCGTGCGGAACTC
>CABRFW010000205.1 GCA_902470265.1 uncultured Collinsella sp. | reverse complement strand
GTACTCGACGCCCTCGATCCCCACCACGGAACCGTATACGGCATCGGCGACGCCAGCAATGACGTCTCGCTGATGAACGCCGTCGATGTCGGTATCGCCATGGGCAATGCGCCGGACTTCCTCAAGGAAAAGGCCGACTATGTCACCGACAGCATCGACCACGACGGCGTCGTCACCGCGCTCGAACACTTTGGGCTTATCTAGCCAAGCCCCTACCGCACTTGCGGCCGCATGGACCAATCGTCTTCAACCGCCGCGCTCGACGCCCTAATGTGGCAATATGTTGTCTGCATAATGCAACGATGCAACCTATCAAAGAATGCGAGAACCCGTGTCCAGTCCGTTTACCAGCTTTTTAGCCCAGCACTTTGACCAGATTAACGACTATCTGGCCACGTTCTTTGACGGACAGGCGACTTCCGCCGATATCGAGCGCTACCTGTACGCGCCGCTCTCGGCTTTTACGGCCAACGCCGGCAAGCGCCACCGCCCGCTTATCTGCATGCTCGCCGCAACCGCAGTGGGCGGTAGCTTTGAGAGCGCCCGCAGCGCCGCGGCAGCTATCGAGCATTTCCAGTCAGGCGCGTTGATTCACGACGACATCGCCGACAACGGACAGCTTCGTCGAGGCAAGCCCTGCATGCACCTTACCGAGGGCACGGGCCTTGCCATCAATTGTGGCGACCTGGCGCTCACCATGGTCACCAAGACGGTTCTCGACGATCCCACGCTCGAGTCCGACGTGAAGCTGCGTGTGCTCCACGAGCTTACCGAGATGATCGTCCGCACCATCGAGGGTCAAGCGCTTGACCTGGGTTGGGTCCGTGACGAGCGCTTTGATATCTCGGTTGATGACTACCTGGACATGGCGACGCACAAGACCGCGTATTACAGCGGAGCCACGCCGCTTGCCGCCGGAGCCATTATCGGCGGCGGCAGCGAAGAGCAGGTCGAGGCGCTACGCGCCTTTGGCCTGCACACCGGCCTTGCCTTTCAGATTCAGGACGACCTGCTCAACTTGGTCGGCACCAAAGAGGCCGCCAACAAGGACTTCCGCACCGACATCACCGAGGGTAAACGCACGCTCGTTGCCGTGCACGCCCTGTCTGATGAGCGCCATCACGACGAGGTCGAGGCAATCCTTTCCTCGGGCACCGAGGACCCCGCGCAGCTCGCGCGCGCCGTGGAGATCTTCCAGCAGACCGGCTCCATCGAATATGCTCACGCCTACGCGCTGGACCTGACCGCAAAAGCCAAGGCTGCCATCGAGAACGTTGAGCTTGACCCGCACGCACGCGAACTGTTCCTCTCCATGGCAGATTTCTTTGTGGAGCGCCTCAACTAGCGGGGGTCACAAAACCTGTGGGCAGCGCGTTTGGGTACAAGTTGCTACACTGTTGAGTGCATGTTTATGCATTGTCTCGCGTTGTCTATCCGACACGCGCTCAAAATAGTACGAATCGTACGCCGAAAGGGGTTCGTTCATGGAACCTATTACCACGGGCATGCAGGGAGCAGCCGTCGAGGACGTCCAGTCCCGCCTTCTGCAGCTCGGCTATACAATCGATGGCGCCGAGGTTGTCGACAAGCGCTTTGGCACCACCACCGAGCAGGCCGTCAGCACCTTCAGGCTCGACAGCGGCCTTGCTGCCGGTCATGCCGTCGATATCCCCTGTTGGAGCGCCCTGGTCGACGCCTCGTATAAGCTGGGCGACCGCACCCTGTATCTGCGCATGCCCAATTTCCATGGCGCCGATGTGCAGGCCCTGCAGCGCGCTCTCAACGTTTTGGGCTTTGCCTGTGGCGAAGACGACGGCTACTTTGGTCCGCATACCGAGGCCGCCCTGCAGCAGTTCCAGGAAAATGTCGGCCTGTTTGCCGACGGCATGGCCTTCCAGGACACCTACGCCTACATCAACCGCCTGCACCATGTGTGGGAGGGCAAGCCCTCGGTCACCGAAGCCGAGTCCCGCATCGGTTTTGCTCGCGCCGCCAACGTGCTCGAGCGCTTCCAGATCGCCGTTATCGGTGAGGACCCCATCGCACGCAGCGTTGCTTCGCGCATGTGGAACATCGCCACGGCAACGACCGACAACAGCGGCATGATGCTCTGCGACTCCGAGGTCCCAACCGACGTTGACCTGGTGCTCGAGATCGCAAGCGACGAGCTGCCCGCCGACGCCGCACCGCGCGCCACGATTGCCCTCGCCGAGTGCCACAACCTGGCCCAGCGCATCCGCACCGCCAATGTCGCCGCGCAGCAGAAGCCGGCTCGCATTCGCATTGAGCTCACGGGCATGACGCGCTACAACGGCACCTTCACGGCCAGCGACGCGCAGACGCTCGCCGTACGCCTACTCGATGGCGTTTGCGATGCCCTCGCAGATTAGGTAAACTAGACGAGTTGCTTTTGGGCAACACCACACATTGGGACGTAGTTCAACGGTAGAACTCCGGTTTTTGGTGCCGGCTGTTGGGGGTTCGAATCCCTCCGTCCCAGCCATTAAAACTGAGCGCCCTAAGCCCATAACGGCCCAGGGCGCTTTCTTGTGGGCAAGCGGAGGAATTCGAACCCGCAAGGGTGCGGAGCTGAGGAAACGCGAAGCGTTTTCCAGCGCAGCACGCAAGGAGCGAAGCGACGCAGCGGGGCGCGGCCGCCGACCAGGCGGACGCGGAATCCCTCCGTCCCACACCAGCCAAGAGCCCCTCACGTCAAGCAAATCGAGCCAACGCCGCCAAGCGGAGGGATCCGAACCCGCAAGGATGCGGAGCGACGCAGCGGGGCGCGGCCGCCGACCAGGCGGACGCGGTGCCGGCACTTGGGGACGCTCCTAAGTGCCGGCATTATAGGAACGTCCCCAAGTGCCGGCTCGGGACTATTTTCGAGGACCCTCCGAAGGACTGTGGCCAAAAAACGGCAAATATGAGCACTGTTACCGTTGTAGCTACATTATTTTCGTTAATAAAAGAAGATCTTAATGAGATTTATTCGCATCAAGGTCTTCCTTTAATGAACACTTGAGGAGATACGGCAGCTTATCTGCTCGATCGACACGTCAAATCACCTTAAATGTGGTCAAAATTACTGCTACTAAAAGAGTATCAGTACTCATATTTGATGTTTTTTGACCACAGCTATTTGCAGGCCCCCTATAGGGCGATGCCAACGAGGGCTTCGGCGGCCGTTTTGCTCAAGACTGTCCCCAGCGACTAGTCATTTAAGAACGTCCCCAATGACTAGGTGTGGTTGCTGCCAAGGAGTGTCCCGGGGTGCCGGCATAAAAGGAACACCTAACTGCCGGGTTTAGGCTGTTAGGTCGAGTTCGTAGAGGAAGCTTTCGCGCGGC
>CABRFW010000204.1 GCA_902470265.1 uncultured Collinsella sp. | reverse complement strand
CACCGTGGGGATTCCGGGACATATTGCCCGAGGAGGCTCAGGCGCGCGAGGAGATCGCGCTGACGGTGAAGGGCTGCTTTAGGGAGCATCATTATCTGCCGGTTGAGACGCCGCTGCTCGAGGACAAGGGCTCGCTCGAGGAGGGCGGCCGTATCGCGGACACGCCGTTTAAGCTTTTTGACGATGACGGCCGCTTGTTGGTGGTTCGTCCCGACAATACGTTGCCGATCGTGCGTTTGGTCTCGACCCGCATGCGCGCGGCCGACTTGCCGCTGCGCCTGCGCTATGAGGCGCCGGTGGTTCGCGAATGCCAGCGCAATGCCGGCGGTTCGCGTCAATTTACCCAGCTGGGTTTTGAGCTCATCGGCGCGGGCGATACCGCGGGCGATGTCGAGATCGTCTCGCTGGTGGCCGAGGCCGTTCGCAAGTTGGCGCTGCCCGATGCGCGCATTATCGCAGGTAGCGTGCGCCCGTTTAAGGAGCTGCTCGCGGCGTGCGAGGATCGCGAGCTGGCTGCCGAGGCTCTGCGCTGCGTGCACGCCAACGACTTTGTGGGCCTCGATGCCCGCGTGGCGGCAAGCGTCGAGACCGACGCCGTTAAGGCCGCCGTCAGCGAACTGCCACGCCTGCATGGTGGGGCCGAAGTGTTCGACCGCGTCGACGCGCTGCTGGCGGCGGCGGGCATTGTCGCGCCGCTTACGCGCGAGCTGCGTGCCCTGGTCGAGGGCCTGGCTCCCGAGGATGCCCAGGTGCTGTCTTTCGACTTCTCCATCATGAACTCGTTTGATTACTACACGGGCCTGGTCTTTAAGGCCTATGCCGGCGGCCTGCCCGATCCGGTTGGCTCGGGCGGACGCTACGACTCCATCTTTACCGGTGCATTTGGCGGCGGCATCGAGGTGCCGGCGGCGGGCTTCGCCTTTTCGCTCGAGCGTCTGGAGGCCGCGCGCACCTCGGCCGAGGATGCCGCTTCCGATGGCGATCACGCCGCGGGTCGCGGCGCCGAGGGTCCGCTGCGCATTGCCGTGCCCAAGGGCTCGCTCAAGGCCGACACGCTCGACGTGCTTGAGTCCGCGGGCTTGGATGTCTCTGAGCTGCGCGATCCCGGTCGTCATCTCATCGTGCGCGGTCGCGACACGCGTGCCGGCGAGGGCGCGGTCGGCGATATCGAGTTTGTCATCGTGCGTCCCAGCGATGCGCCCGCCTTTGTGGGCTGCGGCGGCGCCGACTGCGGCATCTGCGGTTGGGACTCGCTTATCGAGGCCGACCTCAATCTGCTGCAGCTGGTCGATCTGGGCTACGGCCTGTGCACGTTTATCGAGGCGGAGCCTGCATGGCGCGCCGGCCAGGCCGAGCGCAACTACGCCCGCCGCGGGTCGCTTCGTGTGGCCACCAAGTACCCGCGTATCGCGAGTGCCTGGTATGCCGAGCGCGGCGTGAACGCCGACATCGTTTCGCTGCACGGCAATATCGAGCTGGGGCCCATCGTCGGCATGACCGATCGCATCGTGGACATTACCGCCACTGGTGCCACCCTGCGCGACAACGACTTGGTCATCACCGGCCGCATTATGGACTGCACGGCCCGCTTCTTTGTCAACCCGGGCGCCGCGCGCCTGGACCCGCGCGTTCGCAACCTGGCCGATCGCCTGGCGACTGCCGTGAAGGACAAGCATTTTGAGCCCGTCGCGGGCTCGGCACAATAGCGCGAGCACGCACGGGCGTCCCAACGTCTGGGCTGTGGGCCGATTGGCGCCGCCGCCCGGCCTCTCGTTTTTTCAAACGCAACCTCGACCGATAGGGGATACCGATATGAAGACCATCAAGCTTGCTCCCGGTGAGCGCCTCGTCACCAACCAGCTCAACCGCAAGGGCGTGCTACCGCAAAACATCGTCGACGCCGCCCGCGATATCGTGGCCAACGTGCGCGCCAACGGCGATGCCGCCGTGCGCGATTACTGCCAGCGTTTTGACGGCGTTGAGCTGCAGAGCTTCCGTCTGCCGCAGGAGCAGATCGATGCCGCGCTCGAAGGCCTCGATCCCGCTTTTGTCGCTGCGCTCGAGAAGGCCGCGCGCCAGATTCGCGAGTTCCACCAGCGCGAGGTCGAGCAGAGCTGGTTTACCACGCGCCCGGACGGCACGATGCTCGGCGTTAAAGTGACCCCGCTTGCCGCAGCCGGCATCTATGTGCCGGGCGGCCGTGCGCAGTATCCCTCCACCGTGCTCATGAACGCTATCCCCGCCAAGGTGGCCGGCGTTAAGCGCGTGGTCATGGTGACCCCGCCGCAAAAGGATGGTCTGATTAGCCCTTATACGCTCGCGGCTGCCAAGCTCGGCGGCGTGGACGAGATCTATATGGTGGGCGGCGCCCAGGCTGTCGCTGCGCTGGCGTACGGTACCGAGACCATTCCGCGTGTCGACAAGATCACCGGTCCGGGCAACGCCTTTGTCGCCGCGGCCAAGCAGATCGTGTCGGGCGACGTGGGTATCGACATGGTCGCCGGCCCGTCCGAGGTCTGTGTGCTGGCCGACGCCACCGCCAAACCCATGGTGGTCGCGGCCGACCTGATGGCTCAGGCCGAGCACGATCCGCTGGCCGCCTGCTATCTGGTGACCTGCGACGAGCAGTTTGCGCGCGAGGTCGAGGCCGGCATCGACATCCTAGTCGCGCAGTCGCCGCGTGCCGAGATCACCCGTGCCTCGCTCGACAACGAGGGCACCATCGTGGTGGCCGCCGATATGGCCGCCGCCGTCGAGGCCGTGAACACCGTGGCGCCCGAGCACCTTGAGCTGCACTGCAAGGATGCGATGGGCCTGCTCGGCGGCATTCGCAACGCCGGCGCCATCTTTGTGGGAGCTTGGAGCTCTGAGCCGCTCGGCGATTACGTCGCCGGCCCCAACCACACGCTGCCGACCGGCGGCACGGCCATGTTCTCCAACCCGCTGTCGGTGGAGGAGTTCGTCAAGCGCTCGAGCGTTATCTGCTACACACCCGAGGGCCTGCTTTCCGACGCTCCCGCCACGCAGCGCTTGGCCGAGGCCGAGGGCCTGTGGGCACACGCGCTTTCGGCCGCACTGCGCCGCCGCGTGCTGGAGCAGGGCGAGGACTCCGTGAGCGCCGAGTCGCTGGCCGCGGCCGACCTGACTAAGGTTGCCTGGCCGGGCGACGCCGTGGCGACGATTGCCGAGGGCGTGGACCTGGCGGCGGCTGCGGGTGGTGCCGCTGGCGCGGCCGGCGAGGAGGCCTAGCATGGCCGAGCTGACGCCCCGCATGAAGGAACTCGTCCAGCCCTACTTGGCTGGTATTGAGCCCTATGATCCCAACTTTACGCCCACGCGCATCAACCTTTCGGCCAACG
>CABRFW010000203.1 GCA_902470265.1 uncultured Collinsella sp. | reverse complement strand
CGCACGAGCGGTGCTCTGGGCTACACCATGCAGGTCGAGGAGGATGAGCGCTTCCTGACCACACGCCAGGAGGTCCTGGACAAGCTCGCCGTCTACTGCGGTGGCCGTGCGGCCGAGGAGCTCATCTTTGGTGAGATGACGACTGGCGCCGCCAACGATATCGAGCAGGCCACCAAGCTCGCCCGAAACATGGTGACGCGCTTTGGTATGTCCGACGAGTTTGGCATGATGGCGCTCGGTACCGTCCAGAATGCGTACCTCAACCAGGATACGTCGCTCACCTGCGCCCCCGGTACGGCCGAGCGCGTGGACGCGATTGTCGCCAAGCTGATCGAGGATGCGCACGACCGCGCCCTGCAGATCCTGAAGGAGAACAAGTTCAAGCTCCACGAGCTGGCTCGTTATCTGTACAAGAAGGAGACGATCACGGGCGAGGAGTTTATGAATCTCCTCACGCGCGAGAACCCGCTGATGCCCAAGCAGCAGTAACGCCGCGGCCGAGCCAGTAAACGCCGACGCCCCATTTGAGCAGCTTTCTCAAATGGGGCGTTTTGCTTGAGAGGGATGGAAATGAAGATCGTGGTGAGCGCCTGCTTGATGGGCGAGAGCTGCAAGTATAACGGGCTCGATAACTACCACCGCGCGTTGGTCGAGGCTTGCGAGCGCACGGGGACCGAGGTCCTCCTCGTGTGCCCCGAGGTCTTTGGCGGCCTGCTCACGCCGCGCAAGCCGTCCGAGATTGTGAACGGCGAGGTTCGTACCTGCGAGGGCATCTCGGTTGATCGTGAATTTCGCCTGGGTGCCCAACGTGCGCTCGATATGTGCGAGCAGGCAGGCGGACCGGAAGAGATAGTCGCGTGCATCCTTCAGGACCGCAGCCCCTCGTGCGGTGCGGGTCACATCTACGACGGCACCTTTAGCAGTACGCTCACCGCGGGCAACGGTGTTTTCGTCGACCTGCTCCTGCGCCACGGCTACCGTGTGATCCCGGCAAGCGAGTTCGACCCCAGCATGCTGGAGCAATAAAAAACCACCACAAGGGCACTGCTCCCTTGTGGTGGTTTTGGCCTGGGTCTAGAGCGTGTGGCCGTAGGCGTTGGCGGTCTTGATGGCGGCGGCGAATTTTTCGTCGGTGAAGGGCTCCGGGTTGCCTTGCTTCCACTCGTTGGTGGCGTGCGCGTGCTCGCACAGGGCAGGGATATCGGTCTCGGAAAGCCCGACCTGCTCAAGCGTTACGGGCAGCCCCATCTGCTTGTTGAAGTCAGCATAGCGCTTAAGGTTCTCGGTGTCGCCCGTGTAGGCGAACAACACCAGCACGCCCAGGCTTACGACTTCGCCGTGCAGGTAGGTGCCCTCACGCGGAATGCTGCAGGTGGCGTTGTAGAACGCGTGCGCCACGCTCGAGTTGTAGTAGTAATCGTTCTGGTTGGTCAGGTTCGAGACATAGCCCGTGTTGACCACGATGTCGAGCGCGATCTGCTTGACGGCCTCGCTCGACAGATTCTGACGAACGTCCTCAAGACCCTGAACACCATAGGTAAACAGCGGCTCGGAACAGGTGTGGGCAAGAGCCAGGCCAAGGCCGGCGGTGTGCTCCAGGTCGCCGGCGCTCGTGGCGTACTCGACTTCGGGCTGCTTGGACAGGGCGTCGCCCACGCCGGCCCAGAAGTACTCCGCCGGAGCCTCGGCGATGATCTTGGGATTGATGAAGATGTGCGCCGGTCGGTTGGGGTACGAATAGCCCTCGAGCGATCCATCGTCGTTGTAGACGACGGCAATGGCGGTCGCGGCGGAACAGTTAGAGCAAATCGTCGGCACCGTAAAGACAATCTTCTTGAGCTCGATTGCCGCTGTCTTGACGGTGTCGAGTGCCTTGCCGCCGCCACAGGCGATAAGCACGTCTGCCTGCTGGCAAGCGGGGGAGTTCACGACCTTGGCGATATTGGCGCGCGTACTGTTGGTGCCGTAGACGCGCGTCTCCAGAATCTCGACGTCGGTACCTTCAAGCGCCGCCTCGATGCCCGGCAGCGCCGCAGCTAGGGCTCGCTTGCCACCAATGATGGCGACTTTCTTCGCGCCGTACTCCGCCAGTGCGGCGGGCAGCTCGGTAAAGCAATCCTCGCCGACGGTGTAGTCGCTCATTCCGATTGTGCGCATGGCAGCCTTCTTTCGTTAGTTAAAGTGCTTTCAGGTATTTTGCTCCTAGAGAAGGCTAACGACCACGAGAAATTTCTTACGTATGAAACCAGTGTTGAGGGTTTTTCGCCGGCGCGGAACGTGCTAGCATACTCCGCATAAGCGTTGATGGGGACGAGTAGTCGGCCGTCCGCATGCCACAGAGAGCGGGGAGCGCTGAGAACCCGTGCATGCGACCGATGAAAATCACCCCGGAGCTGCGGTCCCAACGGACGTGCCGCGCAGGCAAGTCTTAGTAGATATCGCCGAGATGGTCGTCGATACAGGCCAGCCGAGTAACGGATGCGAGCGCGCGAATACGCGGGCGAGGGCATCTAAGCTGGGTGGTTAAGCGAAGAGCTTTTGCGGGCGTGCAGCCCGTTTTGTGGCGCTTCGTCCCAGCTTGTAGGGACGGGCGCTTTTTTGGTGCCCAACGGGCGTGCGCGCCCACGACATGAAAGGGGTACCGTGGCAAACGAGTACAAGCAGACGATGAATCTGCCCAAAACCGGTTTTCCCATGCGTGCCGGTCTTTCCAAGTCCGAGCCCAAGCGACTCAAGGACTGGCAGGACAACAAGGTCTACGAGCAGGTTCTGAAGAAGAACGAGGGTCACAAGAAGTTCGTGCTGCACGACGGCCCTCCGTACGCCAACGGCCCGATCCACATCGGCCACGCCATGAACAAGATCTCCAAGGACATGATCAACCGCTACTGGATGATGCAGGGCTATGAGGTTCCCTATGTCCCCGGTTGGGACTGCCATGGCCAGCCGATCGAGCATAAAGTCGAGGAGAAGCTCGGCACCGAGAAGTTCAACCAGACCTCCACGGCTAAGATCCGCGAGCTTTGCAACAAGTTCGCTGTCGAGAACATCGAGCTGCAGAAGGCCGGCTTCCGTCGCCTGGGCGTGCTCGGCGATTGGGACAACCCCTATCTGACGCTCTATCACCAGCATGACGCCGCCGACATCGAGGTTTTCAAGGCCATGTTCGACAAGGGCATGATCTATCGCGGTCACAAGCCGGTTCACTGGTGCAAGCACTGCCACACCGCGCTGGCCGAGGCCGAGATCGAGTACTCCGACGAGACGAGCCCGTCCATTTTCGTGCGCTTCGAGATGACTTCCAAGCCCGCCGGCCTCGAGAACTTCGACGGCCCGGTCGACTTTATCATCTGGACGACCACGCCGTGGACCATCCCCTCTGACCAGGCCG
>CABRFW010000202.1 GCA_902470265.1 uncultured Collinsella sp. | reverse complement strand
TGGAGAGAGCGCTCCCGCAAACTGCCTCTTGACAACTTATAGGAGCGTCGGTTTTGTTTTCACGGTTTTCGGTATGGTCGAGGCTATCCGTGTTAACGTAGTAGATAGGCCACTTTTGTGGCAAGGGGGCCGATCTGCGGGTCAGGGTAGCCAAAAGAACCCCGTCCCAAAAAGACTGATTGGGAGCTGGGGCGTGTCGATGCGATAGTATTACGTGGTGATATTCGACAAACCGTGAGCTTCATCCGAGGGCTTTATGGAACAACACCAGCATTATCAGAGCTTGCAAGATCAGGCGTACAACGCATTGCGCTCCAAGATTATCTATGCCGAGCTCAAGCCCGGCACGCGCCTTTCGGCGATTGGTCTGGAAAAGGAGACGGGAATCGGGCGCACGCCCATTCGCGAATCCTTTGTGCGCCTGCGTGAGCAGGAGCTGGTGGAAACGCGTCCCAAAAGCGGCACCTACGTCTCTAAGATCAGCATGGAACGCGCCGAAAACGCCTGCTTTTTGCGCGAGAAGCTCGAGAGAAGCGTGCTTATTAAATGCTGTTCGGCCGCCTCGCCCGAGCAAAAGCAGCGGCTTGAGCAGATTCTTACCGAGTCCGAGTCGCTCGACCATGGCGAAACGCGCCGTTTCTTTGACCTGGATAACCTGTTCCATGAGACATGTTTTGAAATTGCCGGTCGTCACATGTTGTGGGATTGGATGAAGAGCATCAACACGCATTTTGAGCGATACAACTGGTTGCGTATGGTGTCGCAGGATCTGGATTGGGAGCCGATTCGTCGGCAGCATCGCCGGATTCTCGAGGCCATTAAGAGGGGCGATACCGATGCGGCGAGTTATCTGGCAGAGACGCACTTGCACCTGATGCCCGAGGAGCAGGGCCCGGTTATCGCCTTGCATCCCGACTATTTTGAGCTGCCTAAAGACTCGTCTATCTAGCCCATCATCGCATCTGCTCGAGACGCAAAAAACGACGCTGCTCACCTACAGCGTTTTGCAAGCGAGATTTTTAAAAAAATGCCTAAAATGGCTCAGGCTGCCGACAATGGGGAAACGGGGTGCGCCATGGCGCATATGAGAATCAAGGACATTGCTGCCGAGGCGGGCGTGAGCCCGGCCACCGTTTCGCGCTATCTCAACAACCGCCCCGGGCAGATGACCGAGGATACCCGTGCTCGCATCGCGGCGGTTATCGAGCGCACCGGCTATCGCCCACGTGCTGCCGCGCGCAATCTGCGCAGCTCGCGCACCAACCTCATCGGTGTGATCCTGGCCGACATCGCCAACCCGTTCTCGAGCGCCATGCTCGAGGGCCTTTCCGCCAGTGCCGCCGCGCGCGGCTGCTCGCTCATGACGGCCATTAGCGGCAACGATCCCGCCAAGGAGGCCGAGTCGCTCACCAGACTTATCGATGCCGGCGTGGACGGCCTGGTCGTCAACACCTGCGGAGGCAACGACAAGGCGATCGCCGCGGCCGCGGGGCGCCTGCCCGTTGTGCTGCTCGACCGCGACGTTGCCGACGGCGGTGTCGATCTGGTGACATCTAACAACCGTGAGCTGGTCGCCGGCCTGGTAGACGCCTTGACCGCCGCTGGCAGCGAGCGCCTGTGCCTGCTCACCGAGGCGAGCGACGACAGCCCCGTGCGTCGCGAGCGCGCCGAGGCCTTTACCGACGAGCTGTCGCGACGCGGCCTTGCCGGCGAGGTTGTCACCTTGGCCGATGGCGGTGCCACGGGCGTTGGTCGCTTGGACGAGACCATCCGCGGCTATGCAGGCAAAAAGCTCGGCCTCATTGCCGTCAACGGCCTAGTTTTCCTGCGTCTGACCGAGGCGCTGGCGCAGCTTGGTCCCTCGCTGCCGGCGGGGCTCAAGATCGCGACGTTTGACGACTACCCTTGGAACCATGTGCTCTTTGGCGGCGTCACCACGGCCGCGCAGGATACCCTCACCATTGCCGAGCGCGTGGTCGAGCGCCTGTCCGAGCGCATCGACGTCGTTACCACCACCGTGGGCGAGGCCGCAAAGCTGGCGCCCAAACGCATCGAGATCCCCGGCCACATCGAACACCGCGCCTCGACCTCGCGCTAGTCTGTGTGATAATATATAGACAATGTCATACAGGAGGTATCCATGGCTGCGTCTGTGCTGAGTGTGCGAGTGGACTCGTCAATTAAAGACTCATTTGCCGAGCTGTGCGAAGAACTTGGCATGACTTCGTCTGTTGCGGTCAATATGTTTATGAGACAGATGCTGCGCGAGCGTTCGCTGCCGTTTGTTCCTTCACTTGGTAAAAGCTCTGCGAGCGAAAGCGCCGCGGCGGGCATTTTGGATACTGCCCAGATTGAGTCCGCCGTCTGCGAGGCGGCCAGCTCGATTCCCGCCATCAAAACCGTGATTCTTTTTGGTTCGTATGCCCGGGGCGAGGCACATGTCGATAGCGATATTGACTTGCGTCTCGAAGTCGATCGCGAGCAGGGCTTTGGTCTTTTCGCGCTGTCGGCATTTGGCGAGGCGGTGCGCAAAGAAACCGGGAGGCAGGTTGATCTCGTCTCGAGCGACCATCTTGATGACGATCTTGCCGCGGTAATCGAGCGCGAAGGAGTGATCCTTTATGATCGCGCGTAAGTCAGACGGTCTCCGCGCCCAAGAGGTTTTGGAGGCCATCTCCGAAACGAACGAGCGCATCAAGGCTTTTGATATCACCGAGGACCAGTTTCTGCATGCGAATGACGTACGGACGAGGGCGTTGGCGGACTCCCTTTTGATGTGTGCGCTTAGGGTGACGGAAGAAGCGGGCAAATTGTCGGAACGCTCGCAGCGGCTTCATCCCGAAATCGAATGGCGTGGAATTGTCGGCATGAGAAATTATCTTGCGCATGATTACGGCAATGTCGACCGCTCGGTTGTTTGGGATGCGGTGACGATGGAGTTCCCCACGCTGGAACGAGCCTGTAGACAAATTGTCTCCGAATCTGAACGCTAGCCGCTCGTTCGCAACTGCCTGTTCGCGCACGTTTTTTGAGCGCTTGATACGCTTTAACCCTGCGGAAACATTTTTCTGCGATAGTATCTGCGATATAGAACAGTCGAAACCCGCCTGAAAGAAAGGGGAGCGACATGAACCAGCAGAACATCGATTACGTACTCCGCTCTGTAGAGCAGCGTGACATCCGCTTTGTGCGTCTGTGGTTTGTCGACATTCTCGGCCGCCTCAAGAACTTTGCCATTAGCCCCGAGGACCTCGAGGTCGCTTTTGAGGAGGGTATTGGCTTTGACGGTTCCGCCATCGAGGGCTTTGCCACGCCCGAGGAAGCCGACATGCTCGCATTCCCCGATGCTTCGACCTTCCAGATTCTGCCGTGGCGCCCGAGCCACAACGGCGTCGCCCGC
>CABRFW010000201.1 GCA_902470265.1 uncultured Collinsella sp. | reverse complement strand
GTGGTCACTCACCGTAAGGTAGGCGGCAAAGCCGGGGTGAATGCGAGCGCAATAAGGCGTGCCGATGACGATGACCGGGACATGCCGACTGCTGAGGATCGGCAAGATGTCCTTGAGGTTGGGGGCAAGGCCGCTGTAGGAGATGACGATTGCCGCATGGTCGGGACCCGAGGCGAGTGCCGTTCGCACCTGGGCCTCGACACCGTTGTGGCACGTTGCGCTTTTACCGGCGGAGAGCAGGCGATCGTGGAACATTCCCGCTGGATAGAGGTTGTGCGAGCCCGTGTAGATGTCGACCTGTCGGGCGTTCGCGATGAGCTTGGCGGCGTGGTCAAGCTGCGTGGGGTCGAGCAGCTCCTGCGTTTCGGCCAGCGTAGTCTGGTAGAGCCCCTCCATGCGCTCCATAACCTGCGCAGGGGTGGACGCGGCGTCGAAGGGAAAGTTGATATCCACGTCGCGTCGGTTGCCCGATTCGGTTGCCAGGCGGATGAGCTCAACCTTGAGGTCCTTGAAGCCCTCGAGGCCGAGCTTTTTGCAAAACCGGTGCACGCTCGCAACAGAAACGTTGGTGCGCGCGGCAAATTCCTTAATCGAAAGCCCGCGGATGTCCTCGCCGATGGCAAGGGCTGCAATGCCGAGCTGTTGCTCGGTGGGGGTGAGGCCCTGCGCCTCGGTGATCTTGCGTTTGATATCCATGCGAACTCCCACACTCGCCAAACCTGCCAAAAAGGGACAGGTTTATTTTGGCACGTTTCGGTCGGTATCAGGAAGTGTCAGGGTCGGGGCGGAGGCGGTCCGTGGGCGCGAAAAGAAGTGTCGGGTTTGGCGCGCCCGCTTCTGCCCGTCCCGCGCGTGGGCGATACTCGGATTATCGACCCGCGATGCAAAGGAGATGCTCATGGCAAACATCAAGTTCCCCAAGGGTTTCTATTGGGGTGGCGCCACCGCCGCCAACCAGTTTGAGGGCGCTTGGAACGTGGACGGCCGCGGTCCTTCCGTCGACGACCATTTCTTGGGCGGCAGCTACAAGGAGCCGCGTCAGATTACGATCGACATCGACCCCAACCGCTTCTACCCCAATCATGACGGTATCGATTTCTACCATCACTACGAGGAGGACATCGCGCTGTTCGCCGAGATGGGCTTCAATATGTTCCGCATGTCCATCTCCTGGAGCCGTATCTTCCCCAACGGCGACGACGCTGAGCCCAACGAGGCCGGCCTCGCCTTCTACGACCGCGTCTTCGACTGCCTGCGTGCCCACAATATCGAGCCGCTCGTGACCCTCTCACACTACGAGATGCCCTATCACCTGGTCGAGAAATACAACGGCTGGGCGAGCCGCGAGCTCATCAGCTTCTTTGAGAAGTACTGCCAGACCGTCTTCGACCGCTATCAGGACAAGGTCAAGTTCTGGCTCACCTTCAACGAGATCAACTGCGGTACTCAGGACATGGGCAACCTCTTTGAGACCAGCATGATTCAGGGCTTTGAGGGTCCGGCGTCGGCGGTCCACACCACGCCGCAGGCTCGAATGCAGGCACTGCATCACCAGTTTGTCGCCAGCGGCCGCGTCGTGCGCTATGCCCACGAGCATTACCCGCAGTTTAAGATGGGCAACATGGACTGCTTCATCCTTTCCTATGCCGCCACGTGCGATCCGGCCGACGTGTTCGCCACGCAGCAGGAGATGAATACCATGAACTGGTATTGCTCCGACGTGCAGGTGCGCGGCAAGTACCCGTTCTATGCCAAGCGCTTCTGGGCCGAGAACGATGTTGAGCTCGTGATGGAGGACGGCGACCTGCAGGATATCGCCGACGGCAAGGTTGATTTCTACACCTTTAGCTACTACATGTCCGGCACCGTGGGCACCCACAAGGACCACGAGATGACCGAGGGCAACATGACCTTTGGCGGCAAGAATCCCTATCTGGAGTCCACCGACTGGGGCTGGCAGATCGATCCGCTGGGCCTGCGCATCGCCCTCAACGAGATTTACGCCCGCTACGAGATTCCGCTGATGGTGGTCGAGAACGGCATGGGTGCCTACGACGAGGTCGAGGAGGACGGCTCCATCCACGACCCGTACCGCATCGCCTATCTGCAGAGCCACATCAAGGCTATGGGCGAGGCCATCGCCGACGGCGTTGACCTGATCGCCTACACCTGGTGGGGTCCCATCGACCTGGTTTCCGCCGGCACTGGCGAGATGCGCAAGCGCTACGGCTTCATCCACGTCGATAAGTACGACGACGGCACCGGTACCTACGAGCGCCGCCGCAAGGACAGCTTCTTCGCATATCAGAAGATCATCAAGTCCAACGGCACCGAGGGCTTGGAGTAATCGACAATATGAGTGCCACTGGTAAAAGGTTTTGGGAAGGGCTTGGAAGGGCTTGCGATTCGAGCCCTCACCTTAGCAATTTGATCATTTGGCACTATAATCACCATAGGCATGCGCATAACGTTGCGCTTAATCAAAAGGAGAAAACGTATGGGTCTGTTTGACATGTTCAAGAAGAAGGCTGAGCCCGCGGCAGCTGCTGCTCCGGCCTCCATCTCTGCTTCTGCCGGTGCCGACGTGCTGTGCTCGCCCGTCAAGGGCAAGGTCATCAAGATGGCCGACGTGCCCGATCCCGTCTTTGGTGGCGAGGTTCTGGGCAAGGGCTGCGCCGTGTGGCCCGAGGACGACCTGGTCTACGCTCCCTGCGACGGCAAGGTGACCGTCACCATGGGTCACGCCGTGGGCCTGCAGTCCGATAGCGGCATCGAGGTTCTGGTGCACGTTGGCGTCGATACCGTCAACATGAACGGTGATGGCTTCGAGGGCTTCGTCAAGGCCGACGACGTTGTCAAAGCTGGTCAGCCCATACTCAAGATCGACCGCGCCAAGATCGCTGCCGCCGGTTACAAGGACTGCGTCGTCGTGGCCGTGTCCAACACCGCCGAGTTTGCCGATGTCGAGCTCGCCGTCGAGGCCGAGTCTGCCGTCGCCGCCGGTGACGCCATCGTTAAGGTCGTCCGCAAGTAGTCTGCGGCATCCAGAAGATGCACAAGGGTGGTCGGGTTATCCGACCACCCTTTTTAATATGAGAAAGCCATTGTCAATAGGCGTGTTTGTTCGAGCCCGGTTTTAAACCGGGCTTTTTCGTTTCCCGTCGGGAGGGACCGCGCACGCTGCACGTTTAGTCGACGCTTGCCTGGCAAGCTAATATCCGCGGGCTCTTGCGGGCGCGCTGCCGGCGGTCAGCCCGGTATGTCCGCACACCCCACCGCATTTCGATTCTCCGTCCGGCGCGCTCGTCCGAAACCAGTCTTGTTCACGGGCGCGGCCCTTGGGCTGCCCAAAAAGGGCTCGTGAACGCGCGCCGGCGATGCGTCGAGGCGCGGGCCCTCCCGGCGGGAGGCTTGTTGTCCGACGGGGTCAGCTGAGGGTCCCCTCCGCC
>CABRFW010000200.1 GCA_902470265.1 uncultured Collinsella sp. | reverse complement strand
CGCGTTCAAAGACGAATCAGAGATTCTGACGAGACTAGGCCTCGACGACGGCGTAGATGTCGTCGGCGCGCATCAGCAGATACTTCTCGCCGTCGACCTTGACCTCGTTGCCACCGAACTTACCGTAGATGACAACGTCGCCAACCTTGACGTCCATGGGGATGCGCTCACCCTTGTCGTTGACCTTGCCGGCGCCCACGGCAACGATGGTGCCGCGCTGCGGCTTCTCCTGAGCGTTGCTGGCGATGTACAGACCAGAAGCGGTCTTCTGCTCGGCCTCGTCGGGCTTGACCAGGACGCGATCTGCAAGCGGCTTCAAAGACGACATGCTTGTTTCCTCCTTTGTGGGCCGCGCGGTCATGCCGCGCGGGTTAACCCGAATTAACCCTTTTTTGTTTGCGTACGCGTTGAATGGTACCCACGAATGGCGGGTTATACAACACGGAGTCAAAAAATCTTATTTTTTGGCACTTAGATTTTCTGAATGCCGGGGGATAACTTGTGCGCAGCTCCCGTGTGGCGCCGGAGGGGCGGGATATAAGGTTTCCTGCTCGGGCAGTCCTGCTCGCACGAAGGCCACATTAAGTGGCCTTCGGCTCGTGCGGAACTCGCGATAAACCTTATATCCCGCCCCTCCGGCGCCACACGGGAGCTGAGTCAACGTTATCGGGCCCGGCATTCAGAAAAGTCTGTGCAGCAAAATGGCGATGCGGGTAGGGTGCACAAGAAAGGGGCACGTTGCTGAAACGTGCCCCTTAAGTTGCGGTGGAATATGGACTGTTTTTGGCTGTTGAGGTGTTATTTAGTCCGTATTTCACCGCAACTGAGGGATGGGATGTGGGGCTAACGCTCGTAGATTAAGTTGCCTGCCAGGTAGGTGGCCTGGACCTTGGTGGCTTGCAGCTCTTGGGGGTCAATGGTGAGCGGGTTTTGGTCCAGGACTACCAGGTCGGCGTATTTGCCGGGCTCTAGGCTGCCGAGGTTTTGCTCGTCGCCCGCTGCGTACGCGCTACCAAGCGTGTAGTTGCGCAGGGCAGTTGCCGCGTCGATACGCTCGCTGGGGAGCCAGCCGCCCTCGGGCCAGTGACTGCGGGGGTCTTGGCGCGTGATGGCCGTGTAGAGCACGTTCATGCTGGTAACGGCTGTGATGGGGCTATCGGTGCCGAAGGCTTGGCGGATGCCGCGCTGCTTATAGGTCGCAAACGGCCACATGATGCGGCTGCGTTCCAGACCCAGGTCGCGCTCCGGGCCACCCGGGTCGAGCGTGATGTGGCAAGGCTGGCTCGAGGCAATGACGTTGAGCTTGCGCAGACGATCGATGTCCTGAGGCAGCAGATTCTCCAAATGCTCAAGCGTATTATGACCGTGCGGCGGCAGACCGTAGAGCTCTGCCGCCTCCTCAAAGATATCGAGTGCGGCATGGATGGCACCGTCGCCGATAACGTGGATGCGCACGGTGTGGCCGCGCTCGGCTGCCGCCAGAACCAACTTGCGCATGCGCTCGACAGGAACCGTCAGGCGCCCCTGGTCACCCGGGAAGCGCGGGTTGGTATAGGGCTCAGTGAGGTATGCGGTATGCTCGCTCGACACGCCGTCGAAGAACTGTTTAAATCCTGGCGCCGAGAGCAGCGCGTTGTTTGCGTAGCGGGTCTGGAGTTCCTCCAAGCGCGATTGGTCATCCAGCAGCGTGGGAAACAGATGGGCGCGGATGCCCAGCTTGCCGGCGGCCTGCAGCTTGTCGTAAACATCGTCGCGAATAAAGTCGCAGCCCGGCATGGGCATGAGCGACATATCGCAGATTGAGGTGATGCCTTGCTCGGCCATGCGCTTCATCTGGTCGCCGTAAGCGCTCGCGATGCGGTCCTCGCCCAGCCATTCCAGGCAGCGCGGCAGCAGCTGCATAGCAGCTGCCTCGTGGGCAATACCCGTAAGCTCACCGTTTGAGTCTTTGTCGTAACTGCCACCCGCCGGAGGCTCGCTGTCACGCGTCACGCCGAGGGCTTCGAGTGCGCGGCTGTTGAGCCACAGCGTATGCCCATCGCCCGAATACATAACACAGGGGCGACCGGGGAAGGCGGCGTCGAGGGAGGCCTTGGTAGGATGCTCAGGCGGATCCCAGCGGTAATCGCGCCAGCCCTGGGTCACGACCCAGGCGTCGTCGGGCAGGCCCTGGGAAAACTCGAGCGCATGCTGCACCAGTGCCGCCTCTGACGTGCCCATATCCATGAGCATATACGGTGAGGAGCCGACCGAGGTATGGAAGAAGTGCAGGTGCGCATCATGGAAACCGGGGCAGATAAATTGTTCGCCGTAATCGACCACCGGCGTGGCGGCAGGGGCGGCGGCAACCACGTCATCGGATGCGCCGACAGCGACGATGCGATCGCCCGCAATGGCAATCGCCAGCTCGCGGGCGGTATCGATGCCGTCTTGGGCGGTAAAAACGTTCTTGGAGCGGATAATCCGATCGATATGCTGCATGGGCATCCCCATCTCTGGCAGGAAATTCAACACTCCCGAGTGTACTCCCCCGCCCTTGCAACAAAACCCCAAGCGGCAAACGGCAACTTTACCAGCCCTAGCGGCAGGTGGCATACTGGAGAAAGCCTGTACGATTTTGCGATCAACCCAGCAAGGAGCAAATCGACCATGACGAAGACCAAGGCACAGCAAATTATGGCGGCAACCGAGGTTCGCGCGGCAGACGACGTCACCGCGGCCATCCAGGATATCGCCGCCGAGTTTGAACCCTACATCATCAAGCAGCGCCGGCACTTCCATAAGCACCCGGAGTTGAGCCTTGCCGAGGAGCGCACGACTTCCGACATCGCCAACCAGCTCGACGCCATGAATATCCCCTACGAGCGTCCGCTCAAGACGGGCCTGGTGGCGACGCTTCGCGGCACCGCGCCGGATGCCTACCGCGAGGACGGCACGCCGCGCCGCCGCATCCTGCTGCGCGCCGATATCGACGCCCTGCCCGTCACTGAGCAGACCGGCGAGGAGTTCGCCAGCGTCAATGAGGGCTGCATGCACGCCTGCGGTCACGACTGCCATATCGCCATGATGCTCGGCACGCTGCAGATTCTGCGCCACATGACCGATGACATCCACGGCGAGATTCGCATCGTATTCCAGCCCAGCGAGGAAAACGGCCAGGGCGCCAAACTCATGATTGGCACGGGTGTGCTCGACGGCGTCGATGGCGCCTACGCCGCGCACATCTGGAGCGAGGTCGACGCCGGTACCGTAAGCTGCGAGCCCGGCCCACGCATGGCAAACACCGACTGGTTCCGCATCGACGTCCGCGGCACCTCGTGCCATGGCGCCATGCCCCAGCGCGGCCACGACGCCGTTATGGTTGCGGCAGAGATCGTCAACGCCCTGCAGACCATCGTCTCGCGCGAGATTAGCCCCTACGAACCCGCCGTCATCACCGTCGGCGAGCTGCACGGCGGCACCGCGCGCAACGTTATCGCCGGCACGGC
>CABRFW010000199.1 GCA_902470265.1 uncultured Collinsella sp. | reverse complement strand
CCTTCCGCCAAATCAAAGACAGCCTGGCGGACAAGGAGCGAGCGGCCGCCAAGTGCCGCAGATTGCCGTGAAAGAGGAGCGCCGCGTACTTTGTGTACGCAAGCGACGGTTTGAACGGCAAGGTGCGGTGCTTGGCGGCCGCGCAGCGTCTGTGTCTACTAGTTGCCGAGGAACTCGGCAACGGTCTTGGCAATGCCTTCGCCGGTGAGGCCGTAGTGCGCAAAGACCTCGGGGCTCGTGCCGGTGATGACCGGCGCGTCGGGCAGGCTCAGGCACTTGACCGGACGCGGGCAATGCTCGCCCACCACCTGCGCGACCATAGAGCCCAGACCGCCGAAGGGGCTGTGCTCCTCGACGGTCACGACGGCGCGCGTGGCACCGGCGGCCTCAATCACGGCCTCGGCGTCGAGCGGCTTGACGCAGTACATGTCGAGTACCGTTGCCGAGATGCCCTGCTCGGCCAGCAGGTCGGCAGCGTCCACGGCATGGCGGACCATCTCGCCGGTAGCGACGAGCGCTACATCGGTGCCGCGGCGTACCCAGGTGGCGCGATCCATCTGGAACGGGCACTCGTCCTCGGTGTACACGTCCTCGACCGGGTTGCGGCCCACGCGGATGTAGGCCGGTTTGTTATCGGCGACCAGGGCCCGCACGAGCTCGGCGGTCTGGAAGCGGTCGCTCGGCAGATACACGCGCATGTTGGGAATCGCGCTCATGGCGGCGATATCCTGCGCGGAGTGATGGCTCATGCCCAAGGCGCCGTAGGACACGCCGCCCGAAATGCCGATGAGCTTGACGTTGGTGTTGGAGTACGAGACGTCGACCTTGCACTGCTCATACGAGCGCGTGGTCACAAAGGACGCCGGCGAGGCGGCCCAGGCCTTCTTGCCGCACGAAGCCATGCCGGCGGCGATGCTCACCAGGTCCTGCTCGGCAATGCCGACCTCGACGGACTGCTGGGGATACTGATCAAAGAACGGCGTGAGCGATGCGGAGCCGCGGGAGTCGGAGCACAGGACGACGATATCCTTATCGGTCTTCGCGGCCTCGAGCAGCGTGTCGCAGATAACCTTGCGATTGGCGATCTTGTTAGCCATTGATGGCCTCCTTATGGGCAGCGAAATCGGCGATGATCTGGGCATATTCCTCATCATTGGGCAGGTGATGATGCCAGGCGGCCTTGTCCTCCATAACAGGCGAGCCATAGCCCTTCACCGTGTTGAGGATGATGACCGTGGGCTTTCCGCTGGTCTCGGCCGCAAGCGTCAGCGCGGCGTCGATGGCCTGGATGTCGTTGCCCGGAATGGAGAGCACGTTCCAGCCGAAGGCGGCCCAGCGCTCCTCCTGCGAATCCTGCTTCATGACGTCCTCGGTGCTGCCGCTGATCTGCAGGCGGTTGCGGTCCACGAGCGCGCACAGGTTATCGAGCTGGTAGTTGCCGCCGCTCATGGCGCCCTCCCAGACCGAGCCCTCGGCAAGCTCGCCGTCGCCCATGATGGTGTAGACGCGGTAGTCGCGGCCGTCCATCTTGCCGGCAAGCGCCATGCCGACGGCCACGGGCAGGCCATGGCCCAGCGAACCGGAGTTCATCTCGATGCCCTTGAGCTTGTTGTTGGGATGCCCGATGTAGGGGCTGCCGAACTTGGAGAAGCGGGCCTTGACGTCGTCGAGGTCCAGATAGCCCTCGTGGCACAGCACCGCGTAGTAGGCCTCCATGGCGTGGCCCTTGGAGAGCACGAAGCGATCGCGGTTGGGATCGTCGACGGTCTCGGGCGAAATGTTCAGATGGTTGGCGTAGAGGGTCATGAGGGCGTCGATCACCGACATGTCGCCGCCGATGTGGCCGCCGGCGCCGGCCATGATGATGTCGACGCAATCGCGGCGGAGGTCCCAGCGCAGGGACTCAAGCTCTTCGATAGTTGCCATTTCTACTCTCCTCGCAGGTAGGCTTTGACGTCTTCTTCGATGGGGTCGTACAGGTCGGGCTGGATGCCGATGTACTTGCATGCCTCGTAGAGCACCGGCACCACGTTGGCGTGGATGGCCACGCAGTGGTGAATGTAGGGACCCTCGACGATCTTTGCCTCGAGGCGCTTGAGGTTTTCGACCTCGACCCACAGGTAGGTGCCCATGCCGGCCGGGCCGTCGATGCCGCGGGCGTTGCCCAGCAGCAGCGAATACTCGCCGTTGTCGCCGTCAAAGCGGGCAAGGGTGAGATCGCCGTGTTTGGCCTCGGCCGTCAGCGCGCCGGGGTGGTCGAAAGCCAGCGGGTAGGTGAGCTTGGGCTTGACGGCCGCGCAGCTGCAGGGCCAGGGGCCGCAGTGCTGCAGCAGCTCGCCGTTCTCGTTATCGGGATGGCGCACGGTCCAGTCGGCGAACATGCCGCGGTGACGGCCCAGGTCGGCGGCCTCGACCATCAGCGCGGTGATGGCGCCGTGGATATCGGTCTCGCATACGATGGGAATGCCCATCTCGTTGAGGATGGCGTTGGCGGCGCAGGGCATAATGCCCAGCTCGTCCTGCAGGGCGTTCCAGCACTGGATGGCGCCGGCGTTGCAGCCGTACTTCTCGACCAGGCGCTTCATAGCGATGGCGAGCCCTGCGACCGCGGGGACCTTGTCCTCGGGTATGCAGATCTCAAAGCTGTGGCGAATGTGGTCGAGCATGGCGGCCATGGCCTGCTCGTCGGCCTGAGCGTCGTGCACAGCCTGAACAAGTTCGGTCATGGGGATGGGCGAAAGCTGAATATTGAACTTCTCGAGCAGCTCGCCCTCGTTGCACATGGTGGACCAGAAGTCGAACGGACGGGTCGCCATCTGCAGGATGCGAGTGTGCTTGAAGGTCTTGACCACATTGCATACGGCCAAAAAGTCCCAGACGCCGCGCTCGAACTCGGGATCGGTCAGGCGGCAGTTGGTCATATAGGTAAAGGGAACCTGGAAGCGGCGCAGAACCTTGCCGGTGGCGAACAGGCCGCACTGGCTATCGCGCAGGCGGGTGCCGTCGGGCTCGGGACGCTCATCGCGCGGGCCCCACAGCAGCACAGGCAGACCGAGCTCGCGGGCAAGGCGGGCGCAAACGTACTCGGTACCAAAGTTGGCGTGGCACAGCATGATGCCGTCGACGCCTTCGGCGCGGAACTTCTTGACGATAGGCTCGATATGGCTGTCGTCAAAGAGCAGGCCCTCGTCGTTAATGTCGTCGATGTCCACGATGTCGACACCGATCTCGCGCAGGCGGTCAGCCGTCAGGCCGCGATACTTAAGCGCGTCCGGCGCGCTAAAGATGCTGCGGCGCGTGGGCACAAAGCCGAGCTTAATCTTATCCATGTACGTCCTCCCCTAGTTGTATGTTCAGTAAACAGACGCGTGTTTCGTTTTGTTCTGTTTACTAAATGTTTTACTCTTTTGTTTAGAAGTGTAACGCGAAATACCCGTAAACGGTAGAGAAATCAGCCTAAACGGTATGTAAACAAACTGAACATACAAGGGGAATCAGAACCACCTTTAAAA
>CABRFW010000198.1 GCA_902470265.1 uncultured Collinsella sp. | reverse complement strand
ACATGGTTGCGAAGGGCGAGATTGACTACTCGCACATTGGCCTGGCGTATTCGGTAGGCCTTTCCGAGGAGCTGCGCGACGACATGGAAGTCTATGCGCACGACCTGGGCTTTAAGGACGTTACCTGGACTCAGGTCGGCGGCGTGATCTCGAGCCATTGCGGCCCGACCGCCTTTGGCGCGGTGCTCACACTCAAGGCGTAACGCCTGGCGTCTATCGATTTCTATTGCCTCGGCGGCGGGCGGGTTGCGACAACCTTCCCGCCGCTTTTGCATGGGGCCAAATAGGACAATCCAATTGACCGCTAAACCGTTTCGCCATCAAGCATATAGGCTAGAATGACTCTGGCATTTATGTAGCTAAAACCAATGAGAGGCAAGGTAGCGGGAATGGCTGAGATGACGCTCGAGGGTGTGGACGCTCGTCCTGAGGACTCCGCGTTTGCCCTGGGCCGCGTGCATTCGATTGAGACGATGGGGACGGTCGATGGACCCGGCATCCGCTTTGTGGTGTTTGTTCAGGGCTGCCCCATGCGCTGTGCGTATTGCCACAACCCCGATACCTGGTCGGTTAACGGCGGCACCATGGTGACCGTCGAGCACCTGATGGACGAGTTTCAGAGCAACCATGAGTTTTACCGCAGCGGTGGTATTACGGTGTCCGGCGGCGAGCCGCTCCTGCAGCCTGAGTTTTTGGCCGACCTGTTCCGCGCCATGCACAATAACCCCGATGGTCGTGTGCACACCTGCTTGGATAGCTGCGGCTATGCGTTCGATCCCGCGCATCCCGAGAAGTTCGACGCCGTACTCAACGAGACCGATATGGTGCTGCTCGACATTAAACACGCCGATCCTGTCGAGCATAAAAAGCTGACCGGTTGCGATTCCGCACGCATTCTGGCGTTTGGTGATGAGCTCGCGCGCCGCAAGATCAAGGTTGTTATTCGTCACGTGGTGGTGCCGGGCATTACCGACACAGTGGAGGAGTGCGAGGCACTCGGTCGTCTAATCGCTCCATGGCATAACGTGGTCGGCCTGGAGATGCTGCCGTATCACACGATGGGTGTCGTCAAGTACGAGCAGCTGGGTATTCCCTATAAGCTCGAGGGCGTGCCCCAGATGGATACCGCGCGCATGCCCGAGCTACGCAACGCCGTCATGACGGGCATGAAAAAGCGCCGCGCGGAACTCAAAAACGCCATCGGCTAGCGAGCCATTTTCGCCCCCAAGGGCACTCATTTGGGACAGACTTAAATGAGTGCCCCCGGGCACCTAGTTGATTGCTAAAGAGCCCCGTCAAGTTGCGGTGGAATAGTTCTTGTTTTTCGGCTTATGCCGCCCAAACAGGAACTATTCCACCGCAACACTGCGTTTTGGGCGGAGATGCGCAACAGAATCGTGCCATTTGTATAAATACGCTTGTGGTTTCTTTAGAGACACCTTAAACGCCGCTGAATATCTTTGGAAAGAAATGCCTGCTCGGTATTATGCTGCTCGTATATGAACGGTAGCAGTCAGGAGACCACGTGCGAAACAACGCATCGCGGGACGAGTATGTGCCGCAGCATAGCAGCAGATATGAGACGAAGGGCACGTCTTCGCGTGGCCTTGCTGGCGCTCGCATCCGCGTGACGAAGATCGCCGCCATTGGGATGCTGACGTTGACGGTTATTATCCTCGGAATTACCGCCAAAACCTACGCGTCGGAGCGAATGGCACACTCAGATGCGTCAACGGTACAGACGCAAAACAAAAAGGTCTCTGAATCTAAAGCCACCGCAAGCCAAACCCTGTCGACAGCGAGCCTCAAGACGAGGCTTTCGAAGGCGGACTTTAACGATATTCCCTCAGGCGATACCGTGCAGACCTTCTCACTAGTTGATGACCAGATCCCCGCCCTGGAGGATGAGAGCCTCGCCGCGCTCCAAGATGCCCTGAGTCAGGCGCAGGAGCTGGGCGATGTGGGCGTGGTGTTTTACGATCTGACGAGCGGCAAGGGCGTGACGTATAACGCGGATGCCGAGGTGTACGGTGCGAGCAGTTATAAGGCGCTCTATGTACTCTACGTCTGCGAGTCACTGGTCGAGACGGGCCAGGTCTCACTCGATGAATCCCTTGGCACCTATGGCGGCTACAGTATGGGCTGGCAGACGGTGCGCGACCTGATCGAGGCCGCGGTCGTTAATTCGGACAACGATTCGTTTATTGCGTTACGCGCGGCGTTTGACCGTGTCGGTTACGAGGATTGGATTGTCAGTCTTGGCGTCGATTACGATACCGCACTCGATCCGATGAGTGATTTTCCCACCTATTGCCCGCGAACCTCGGCCAAGTTGTGGCGCGAGATGAGCGAGTATCTGAGCTGTGGCAGTGAGACCTCCCAGTGGTTATCTGAACTGCTGTCATCAACATCGCGCTCATTTATCCGTGATGGCATTGCGGACGACCAAGCCTTGGTGCGCAACAAGGCAGGCTGGATTAGCGAGGATGGTTGCTATTCGACATGCGATGCGGGCCTTATCGACATCGATGGCCGTACCTATGTCATGAGCATCATGACATCGATGCCGTGGAGCGACCACTCGAGCGAGGTTACGACAGCGATTGCAAAGGCTCTGTTTGATACGCGAGCCGCACTGGCCTAGCGTGTTCGTTTGACGAGGTCAAACGAAATGCTGGTACCATACCGTGGTTGAGAATTTCGTATAGGTTTGGGGAATGGCATGGCTACCATCGCGATTATCGGTGCGCTCGAAAAAGAGATCATGCAGATTAAGGAAGAGTTGAGTAACGTTTGCATGGTACAGGAGGCGGGCTTGAACGTTGTGACCGGCGGGCTCGACGGCCTGACAGTTGTTGCCACAACGGCGGGTATGGGCACGGTGAATGCCGCTGCTGCGACGCAGCATCTCATTAGTAAATATGCCCCGCAGGCCGTTGTGCTCTCGGGTATCGCGGGCGGTTTGAACCCTAAGCTCCATATCGACGACGTGGTTATCGGCAAATGCCTACGCTATCTGGATACCGATACCGCGCTTATCGCCGAGTCTGCACCGGGGCTCGAGGAGTTTGGCTCGACGCCTGCGCTGGTCGATATTGCTGCCGATGTGCTTGCTGAGCGTGGGTTTGTTGACGCTTCGAAAAATGCAGTCGCTTCGAACGAGGGCACCAAGCAGTTCCTGGTCGGCACGATTGCCACGGGTAACCGCTTTGTGACGGGCGCCACCATGCGCAACGACGCTATCGAGGCGACGCATGCCGATTGTGTCGGCATGGAGGGCGCGGCAATTGCCCATGTCGCAACCAAAAATGGTGTCGATTGCCTGGTGTTGCGCGCTATCAGCGATAATTGTGACGAGGCGTACGATGCAATTTGCGAGCGAGAGTTCGATCTGTTCGAGTACGCGCGTGTCGCAAGTGACATTACGCTCGATATCGTCCGCCGCATTGCCGCTGCGCAATAGCGCGTCTATTTGTAAGAACCTACGACCAAGGAGTGTCCATGGCCGATTCCATTAACTACCAGCTTGCCAAG
>CABRFW010000197.1 GCA_902470265.1 uncultured Collinsella sp. | reverse complement strand
GCTCTTCCGATCTCCCGTTTTCACGAAACGGGGGCCGATTTTGTTGCTCCGGACGACTTTAAAATGATACCCAGAACAAGTTTTTTCAGATAATCGATAGTGAGGCTCAAGTCGCTAAGCACACCCGCTTTGATAAACAGCTTTATCAGGGACTTTAGTAGGTAAAAATCGATCTCTATGTGCCGAATGTAAGTTGACTGTCCATTTTCCGAAACAACTTATTCTAGGTAGCATTTTTAAGGCCCCTCCAAGGCGAAATATAAGTCTTTTTGTGACCAAAACTCTAGTCCGCGCGACCGTTTTCCACCCGCGCGGCTACATTCCCGCCCAATCGATAAAAATCTCCTCACGAAGCCGCCGTTCGAGCTCCTGCTGTCGCGGCGTCTTGTCTTTCAGCGGCACATCGAGATAGGCCATGATGAGCTCCATCACCACGCGGAAGGCATCGGAGTCGGCCAGCTGACCATAGGTCATCAGAATGACGGGATATCCCATCGCTTGCAGCGCCGTCGTTCGATCGGAGTCCGAAATCTTGGATTCTATGGATCCGTGAATGGCTTTACCTTGGCATTCAACCAGACACTCTCTGCTGCCGTCCTTATTTGCCAGCAGGATATCGGCATAGCGCCTATCAAGCCCCGAAATCAGGCGGGCACTGCGCGTCAAGCGAATCTCGACGTTATTGGTAAGGCGCAGCCCTTCGCCGCCGCGCAACCTCGTAAGGCCAAACAGCATCGAAGCCTGGACCTCGAGCGGCGATGCCGCCACCCCCGTAATGCATTTCGCGGCACGCGTGAACGATTTAGCGCCGCGGAGCCCCGGGATCTTATCGACGTACTCGGTAAGTTCAGAGAGCTCAATCAAGGGAGGTCGTTTCCACAAGTCTGTTGGATTCCCCGAGGTATCCTTTACGTTTTCCCAGCCCGACCGTGCGTCACCCCACCGGCCCCCGTATGCCTGCTCAAGTGCCGACTTTACCTGAGACGCAATCTTGCACACGGCAAAGGTGCCGCACATCTCATACATGCACATGATCAGACGCTCGTTTGAGACCGAGGAAGCCAGGGTCAGCAGGGTAAAGAGTGGGGACGCGACATCGAGGCCAAACTCCGTCTGCCGCACGGAATCAAACGGCCTCTCCCCGTTCCAAACATGCCTGACAATGCGATCGCCCTTGCGCCCGCAGACGCCCTGCGCCAACACGTGTAACGGGGTGCCCAGGAAATGCTTGACGAGCGGATGCTCACATAGGTGCTCCCTGCGCGGATCGTCCGCAGAATCGGGCAGGTCCGGCATTATTGCCAAGACCTGTGGAGGTATCCGGTGATACCGAAAGGCAGATATGTCGCACAGCATGTCGTCCATGAAGGGTACGTACCCACTGCTTCGTTTGTGAACCCGCTCAGACGGCGAGCGCGATGGCTCGGCCTGCGAACGGCAAATATCGCCACGCGCATGTCGCAGATCTCTCAGGAGACTTACAATCGGTTTGGAAAGCAGACTGATTGTGAGGTTGCATATGGTTGATGAGGACTTTGCCTGGCGGCTTACGCAGGAGCTCGTGCGGATCGACAGCTCAGACCCGGGCGCGTATGAGGACGAGATCGAGCACTTCATTAAGAGGCTCATTGAGCAGCAGCTGGCGCAGCTTGATAGTCCTGCGCTCGATGCCGTGCAGATTGAGGAGCTCGAAGTACTCCCCGGGCGCCGCAACCTTATGATTACCGTGCCGGCCGTAAGCGACGAGGCCCGACTCGTCTACATCTGTCACATGGATACCGTCACCCTGGGCGATGGCTGGGAGGCAGACACGCCGCCGCTCGGAGCGATCGTGCGCGACGATAAACTCTATGGTCGCGGCTCCTGCGATATGAAGAGTGGCCTGGCCTGCGCCATTGCCGCACTGGTCCATACGCTCGAGCGCGTGGCGGCGGATGGCGCGCTGCCCCGCCGCGGCTTTTCACTCATCTGCTCAGTCGACGAGGAAGACTTTATGCGCGGCTCAGAGGCCGCGATCGATGCCGGCTGGGTCGGCTCGCGCGAATGGGTGCTGGACACCGAGCCCACCGACGGACAGATTCAGGTGGCGCACAAGGGTCGCACGTGGTTCGAGATCGAGATGACCGGCGTCACGGCGCATGCGAGCCAGCCTTGGAAGGGCGCAGACGCCGTCGCCGCCATGGCCGAGGCCGTCTGCGCGCTGCGCCGTGCGTTCGCGGCACTGCCCGTGCATGATGAGCTGGGACCATCGACCATCACGTTTGGACAGATCGAAGGTGGCTACCGTCCCTATGTCGTGCCCGACCGCGCCAAAGTCTGGGTCGACATGCGCCTGACCCCGCCGACCGATACGGCCGCCGCGACGCGCATGGTAGAGCAGGCCATCGCCGTCGCCGAAGCCGCCGTTCCCGGTTGCCATGGCAGCTACACCGTAACGGGCGACCGCCCCGCCATCGAGCGCGACCCGAACTCTCCCCTTCTAGCAGCGCTCAAGCGTGCCGCCGATGACGTGACGGACGCGGACACGACCGTCGGCTTCTTTACCGGCTACACCGACACCGCCGTCATTGCCGGCAAGACAGGTAACCGCAATTGCATGAGCTACGGTCCCGGGTCGCTCGCGCTCGCGCACAAGCCCAACGAATATGTGCCCCACGCCGATATCGTTCGTTGTCAGCAGGTGCTAATCGCGCTCGCCGATAACGTGCTCTGGGACGCGAGCGGCCAAGTTGGGGCATAATAAGCCGCGAACAAACCGACTCGTGCGTTAGGACCGCCCATGAAAGCACTTCCGTTTCCCTGCATCCGCCCGGCTCAGGACCGCGTGCTCGAGGCGCTGCCTGCAATGGGCAGCATCCTGAGCGGCAACGATGCTCTGCGCGGAGCCCTTGCCGATGGTCTGATGCTCAAGGACCCGGGTGCGGCGTATTACGTGTACGAATGCTCGGGCGAGCCGGGACGTGTGACGGGTGTCGTGGCGATCTGCCCGGTTGGTGCGCTGGCGGGCGGCGACGCGGTTGCCGCCGATACGACCGCCGCTGCGCGCGCAATCGCCGACCTCAAGGTACAGCCCCGTCCCGTAACGCTTGTCTACGAAGCCTCTCCCGTCATGGATATCATCCTCGGCGCCGCAAAAGAGGGCGCTTCACTCTATGCCGTCACCGACCCCGCCGGCATTACGCACCGCGTGTGGGAGGTCAAGCGCGAGGACGCCGTCGGGGCCATCCGCGCCATGCTCGACCAGGCGCCGGAGCCGGCACTGGCCGACGACCCTGCCTACGCTGTCGCACTAGTCGAGGCATCACAGCTCCTGGCCGACGGTGCACGTGCCGCCGGCACCTACACGGGCAAAGAGCCGTTCAACTTTGCCGTAGCTGCGCTCTTCCCCGCCGCGCAGGTCAGCGGCGGCGCGGCGCAGGTTCCGACGGGTCTGCTCACGCACCAGGTCGCGCGGTTCTAGCAAGACCAGACCGCCCAGCACAAAAATCGGCAGCTCAACAAACAAGGGGCGGAGATGCAGCAGGTACATGCATCTCCGCCCCTTT
>CABRFW010000196.1 GCA_902470265.1 uncultured Collinsella sp. | reverse complement strand
CCGCGCACGTGCGCTGGCCGAGTATCTGGCCGCCAATGAGATGGTGCGCAACGTGCGCTATCCCGGGCTGAGCTCGCATCCCGACCATTCGGTTTCAACGGGAATCCTCGAGCACGGCTTTGGCCCGGCAGTTGAATTTGATCTTATCGAGCGTAGTGCGGGCGAGCTGTTCGATGCTTTGTCCGGGGAGTTTCGCACATCGCCCGCCGGCGGCGCAACGACGCGCCTTTCGGCTCCACGCGGCAAGCAGGGGAGCACCGTCCGCCTCTTCGCCGGCACCGACGACCCCTTGATCGTGGCCGCCACCCTAGATAATGCCCTCCGCAACTAGCTAAATCATCCTCAACTCCATAAGTTGCGGTGAAATAGGGATTGATTTACGGCTTTAACCGCATAAACAGTCCCTATTTCACCGCAACTTATGAGAAGGGGTTGTGTGGCTATAAGGCCCCGTCCCAAATGAGCTACTTTTTGATGCTGGCGATGAGGGCGTTGGCTTTGGTGGCGATGACGTTGTTGATGTCGGTCTGCAGCTCCTCGTAGGCCGCTATGGCTCGCTCGCCGGCGGGGGTGAGGGTGGATCCGCGGGCTCCGTCGCGCTCGATGAGCTTGCAGCCCAGCTGTCCTTCGGCCTCGTTCACAATGCGCCAGGCCTTGGAGTACGCCATGCCCATGCTCTTGGCGGCGCGGTTGAGCGAGTGCTCGCGGGCGATGCCCTGCAGCAGCAAGACGCAGCCGTGGCCGAACACGCCCGGCAGATCTTTGTCGCACGCTTGAATGACCAACTTTGCCGTCGTCTTGTACTCCATGTGCTCCACGTCTCCCCGCTAAAGTGTTTGCTGGGCAAACGCAAAGCCTGCGTCAAACCCTCGTGTGCTCTTCTTAAAACATGCATTGTAGCAGTCAAAGTGCGTTAAGATACTTCCCCAGTATTGGGCGCCCAAGGTTGGGCTGGGTCCTACGAGGCCTGCAGCCGACCGGTCGCATGGAAAAAGGAGAAACATGGCTACGTTCTTTCCCGGTGAGTCCCACACGTTTTCGGAGTATCTGCTGGTCCCTGGTTACTCGTCCTCGCAGTGCATCCCCAACAACGTCTCTCTTAAGACGCCGCTAACCCGCTTTAAGCGCGGTGAGAAGCCGGCAATCACCCTGAACATCCCCATGGTTTCCGCCATCATGCAGTCCGTCTCGGGCGTCGATATGGGTGTCGCGCTCGCTACCGAGGGTGGCCTGTCCTTCATTTACGGTTCCCAGAGCGCCGAGTCCGAGGCCGCTATGGTCAAGGCCGTCAAGGATCACAAGGCCGGTTTCGTTCAGTCCGATTCCACGCTGACCCCCGACATGACCATGGAGCAGGTCATTGAGCTCAAGGAGAAGACCGGTCACTCCACCATGCCGGTTACCGACGACGGCACTCCCAAGGGTAAGCTCCTGGGCATCGTCACCAGCCGTGACTATCGCCCCAGCCGCGATGACCACCAGACGAAGGTCTCCGAGTTCATGACCCCGCGTGAGCAGCTCATCGTGGGCGACAAGAACATCAGCCTCAAGGTTGCCAACGACGTCATCTGGGACAACAAGCTCAACGCCCTGCCCATCGTCGACGACTACGATCACCTCATGGGCATCGTCTTCCGCAAGGACTACGACAGCCACAAGACCAACCCCAACGAGCTGCTCGATAACGACAAGCGCTACATGGTCGGCGCCGGTATCAACACCCGCGACTATGCCGAGCGCGTGCCGCTGCTCATCGAGGCCGGTGCCGATGTCCTGTGCATCGACTCTTCCGAGGGCTTCAGCGAGTGGCAGAAGCGCACCATCGAGTGGATCCGCGCCAACTACGGCGAGGACGTCAAGGTCGGTGCCGGCAACGTCGTCGACGCCGAGGGCTTCCGCTTCCTGGCCGACTGCGGTGCCGACTTCATCAAGGTCGGTATCGGCGGCGGTTCCATCTGCATCACCCGCGAGACCAAGGGCATCGGCCGTGGCCAGGCCACTGCGCTGATCGACGTCTGCCGCGCCCGTGACGAGTACTACGAGGAGACCGGCGTCTACGTGCCCGTGTGCTCCGACGGCGGTATCGTCTACGACTACCACATGACGCTCGCCCTTGCCATGGGTGCCGACTTTATGATGCTGGGCCGCTATTTCGCCCGCTTTGACGAGAGCCCGACCGAGCGCGTCAACGTCAACGGCCAGTACATGAAGGAGTACTGGGGCGAGGGTTCTGCGCGTGCCCGCAACTGGCAGCGCTACGACCTGGGCGGCGCCGCGAAGCTCAGCTTCGTCGAGGGCGTCGACTCCTACGTTCCCTACGCCGGCTCCCTCAAGGACGGCGTGGGCGGCACGCTCTATAAGGTCAAGTCCACGATGTGCAACTGCGGTGCCCTCTCGATCCCCGAGCTCCAGGAAAAGGCACGCCTGACCCTGGTAAGCTCGACCTCGATCGTCGAAGGCGGCGCCCACGACGTAGTCGTCAAGGATTCTCAGCAGAGCGTTTCCTATCGATAAGGTAAGAGCTGCATATCAAAGGTTGATTCCCAACCACGTTATTTAGATAAAGCGAGATGCCTGCAAGTCGCAGGCATCTCGCTTGTCGTATTTGCTATCATCAGTCAAGTTAACCTTAGGGTCGGTCGGCTTAGCTTTGTTTGCTACAAGTTCCGCACGCAAAGAAGAGCACTTAATGTGCTCTTCGTCTTGCGCAGGACTGTCCGCAGTAGCGAATAAAGCTAAGCCGACCGACCCCAGCTAAGATTAAAGGAGCTGATATGTGCGATTGCACAGATCATAAGGACGAGATCCCTGTCTACGACGCGCAGGCCATTGAGTCCCGGTGGATGAAGGCCTGGGAGGACTCCAACCTCTTTGCCGTCGACACCGACGACAGCAAGCCCAAGAAGTACGTGCTCGAGATGTTCCCGTATCCGTCGGGCGACCTGCACATGGGCCACGCTCGCAACTATACCATCGGCGATGCCATGGCCCGTCAGGCCCGCATGCGCGGCTACGACGTGCTGCATCCCATCGGCTTTGACGCCTTTGGCCTGCCTGCCGAGAACGCCGCCATCAAGCACAACACGCAGGCTGCCGCCTGGACGTATAAGAACATGGACCAGGCGCTCGCCACGATGAAGCGCATGGGCTTCTCCTACGATCTGGATCGCATGGTCAAGACCTGCAGCCCCGACTACTACCGCTGGGGTCAGTGGATCTTTGAGAAGATGTGGGAAAAGGGCCTGGTCTATCGCAAGAAGAACCCGGTTAACTGGTGCCCCACCTGCAAGACCGTTCTGGCCAACGAGCAGGTTACCGAGGGTAAGTGCTGGCGCTGCGGCACCGAGCCCGAGAAGCGCGACCTTGAGCAGTGGTACTACAAGATTACCGAGTACTCTCAGGAGCTGCTCGACGACCTGGAGAAGCTCCCCGGCTGGCCCGAGCGCGTCAAGCAGATGCAGGCCAACTGGATCGGTCGCTCCGAGGGCGCCGAGGTCGACTTTACCCTGTGCGACCAGGATGGCGAGCCCATCGAGGGCGATGAGGGCA
>CABRFW010000195.1 GCA_902470265.1 uncultured Collinsella sp. | reverse complement strand
TCGCCAAGAACCTCACCTTGTTCCTCTACCCCGACGATTCCGACGAGCAGGGCCGCCTACTTCGCATCTATCAGGAGTACTTCATGGTGAGCAACGCCGCCCAGCTCCTGATCGACGAGGCCGTCGAGCGCGGCAGCAACCTGCACGATCTGGCCGACTATGCCGTGGTCCAAATTAACGACACGCACCCCACCATGGTCATCCCCGAGCTCATTCGCTTGCTCACCACCGAGCATGGCGTCGAGTTTGACGAGGCCGTGACCATTGTACGCTCCATGGTCGCCTACACTAACCACACGATTCTTGCCGAGGCGCTCGAGAAGTGGCCGCTCGCCAGCCTGCAGAAGGTCTCCCCTGCCATCGCCGACATTATCGTCAAGCTCGATGAGATCGCGAAGGCCGAGCACGATGACCCGCGCGTCGCCATCATCGACGAATACGACACCGTCCACATGGCCCACATGGACATCCACTTTGGCTTCTCCATCAACGGCGTAGCCGCCCTCCACACCAAGATCCTGGAGGACACCGAGCTTCATCCGTTCTACGAGATCTATCCCGAGAAGTTCTCCAACAAGACCAACGGCATCACCTTCCGCCGCTGGATCCATGGGGCCAACCCCGCGCTCGCCAGCCTGCTCGACGATGTGATCGGCACCGACTGGCGCAGCACCGACGATCTGAGCAAACTCGCCAAGTTCGCCGACGACAAGGATGTTCTTGAGCGCCTGGCCGCCACCAAGACCGAGGCCAAGGCCATCATGCGCCAGTTCATGGCGCTCGAGCAAGGCGTGACTATCCCGTCCAACGCCATCATCGATGTTCAGGTCAAGCGTATCCACGAGTACAAGCGCCAGCAGATGCTCGCACTCTACATCATCTGGAAGTACCTCGATATCAAGAACGGCAACAGACCTAAGCACCCCGTCACCATCATCTTTGGCGGCAAGGCGGCGCCTGCCTACACTATCGCGCAGGACATCATCCATCTGATCCTGACGCTGTCGCAGTGGATTGCAAACGACCCCGACGTGGCTCCCTACCTGCAGGTTGTCATGATCGAGAACTACAACGTCACCGCCGCCGAGCGCGTGATCCCCGCCGCTGACATCTCCGAGCAGATCAGCCTGGCCTCCAAGGAGGCGAGCGGCACCTCCAACATGAAGTTCATGCTCAACGGCGCCCTAACCCTGTGCACGCTCGACGGTGCCAACGTGGAGATTGCCGAGCTCGTGGGCGACGAGAACATCTATACCTTTGGTGCCTCGTCCAAACAGGTCGAGCAGCTCTACGCCGACGGCACCTACAACGCCGGTGCGCTCTACCGCAAGCCCGGAATTAAACTGCTGGTGGACTTCATCACCAACCCGGCCTTTATGGCGACCGGCAACGCCGAGCGCCTGCAGCGCCTGCACGACGACATTAAAGGCAAGGACTGGTTTATGGCCCTGCTCGACATTGAGGAGTACATCCAGACCAAGGAGCGCGTGCTGGCCGACTACGAGGACCAGGACGCTTGGATGCGCAAGGCGCTCATCAATATCGCCAACGCCGGCACCTTCTCGTCCGACCGTACGATCTCCCAGTACAACGACGAGATCTGGCACCTGAGCTAGCTCATTCCCCTTACCCATCCTCTTGAGAAACGGAGTCGTGGCAACACGGCTCCGTTTTTTGTGCCCGCACGTTACCCTGTGATCCGACTCGGCCAAACAATCTCGATCCGTAGCAATTACTCAACCAAAACGGTCCCAGCCGTTACAGATTGAGACATACCGGCCCCTCCCCTCGGGTTTATCTCAATCTGTAACATCTAGCAGGTGAAATTCGCCTTTGGTGTTACAGATTTAGATGAAATGGTTAGCTCAGCGGAACCGTCTCGATCTGTAACATCTAACGTCCGAAATCGGCCCTACCTGTTACAGATCAAGACAAACTGACAGACGGAAAGCCCCAACACAAAGAAAGGCTCCCCTCTCGCCCAGTGGACAGGAGGGGAGCCTTATATGTGACCGCGGCAAAAGGATGGCAAAGCCGCAGTCGCCCAAAGGGAGGGCCTGGATGCACCGGGCCTAGATAAGGTTCTTGCCAGACACCTTATCGAAGAGATGAGTCGCGTTCTTCTCGAACTTGAACCAGATGGGGTCGCCAGCCTTGAGCGCGCCCTTGGCCTCGAGGTCGACGACGGGGATAATCAGGACAAACTGGCCGTCGGGAGCGGTCACGTGGACATGCTCGGTCGAGCCCATGAGCTCGGTCACCTCGACGGTGCCCTGGAGCGCACCCTCCTCGCCCTTGTCGGCAAGCAGGATCTGCTCGGGGCGCACGCCGGCCGTAATCTCCTTCACGTCGCCGCCGTCCCAGTTGAGGGCAAGCTGAGCGCAAGTCTCGGGGGCGAGCGCCACGTTCATATCCTCGGTCTTGACGGTAAAGCCGTTGCCCGAGCGCACCAGCTGGGCATCGAAGAAGTTCATCTGCGGCACGCCGATGAAGCCGGCGACGAAGATGTTCGCGGGATGGTTGAAGACCTCCTGCGGCGTGGCGATCTGCTGGACGACGCCGTCCTTCATGACCACGATGCGGTCGCCGAGGGTCATAGCCTCGGTCTGGTCGTGGGTAACGTAGATGAAGGTGCCCTTGATCTCGTGACGCAGCTTAATGAGCTCGGCGCGCATCTGGTTACGAAGCTTGGCATCCAGGTTGGACAGCGGCTCGTCCATCAGGAAGACCTTGGGGTCACGCACGATGGCGCGGCCGATAGCGACACGCTGGCGCTGGCCGCCGGAGAGCGCCTTGGGCTTACGGTCGAGGTACTCGGTAATACCCAGGATCTCAGCAGCGGAGCGAACCTTACGGTCGATCTCGTCCTTGGGGACCTTCTTGAGCTCAAGCGTAAACGCCATGTTCTCGTACACCGTCATATTGGGGTACAGAGCGTAGCTCTGGAACACCATGGCGATGTCGCGGTCCTTGGGCGCCACGTCGTTGACGCGCTTGCCATCGATGAGCACATCGCCCGAGGTGATGTCCTCTAGGCCGGCGACCATGCGCATCGTCGTGGACTTACCGCAGCCAGAGGGGCCAACGAGGACGATGAACTCCTGGTCGTGAACGGTGAGGTTGAAGTCCTCTACAGCGAGCACACCGTCCTCGGTAACCTTGAGGTTGTGCTTCTTCTCCTCGGTCTTCTTCTTTTTGCCAAAGAAGCCCTTCTTTTTTGACTCGTTGTTGGGATACACCTTCTGAACATGTTTGAGAACGATCTCGGCCATGTCTCTACCTTTCGATACGCGGCGCCGCGCTGAGGGGCGCCGCCAAAACTTGCAAAACAGTTACGGCATCAGCCCTTGACGGCACCTGCCACCACGCCGTCGATGATGTACTTCTGACAGAGGATGTACATGATAACGATGGGGATAACGACCATCATGATGCAGGCCATCATGGGGCCGAGCTCGACGTGGCCGTAGCCGCCGCGGAAGTACTGGATCAAGATAGGAATGGTCTTGTACTTGGTGGAGTCGAGCGTAAGGTAGGGCAGCAGATAGTCGTTCCAGACCCACATGGTCTC
>CABRFW010000194.1 GCA_902470265.1 uncultured Collinsella sp. | reverse complement strand
CGAGCCGCCACCGGGGGTCGACGATTCCTCGACGATCTCCACCTGAACGGCACAAGAGCAGCCAGCCTTATCGAGCCCGGCGACCATACGATCGCGCAGCTTGCAGGCACGTCGCTCCAAATGGGCCTGCGGTAGCGTAAGCATACTGAGCACCGGCACCTCGCGATGTGCCACATCCGCCCCATCCATGTAAATGCGCAGCGTAGCCTCGAGCGCCGCCAGTGCGAGCTTGCCCGGGCGCAGGGCACGCATAAGCGGATGCGACCCGCAGGCCTGGACCAGATCGCGACGACCCATGATAATGCCCGCCTGTGCGGCACCGAGCAGTTTATCGCCCGAGCACGACACCAGATCGAGCCCTGCCGAAACCGAAGCCGGCGTGGTTTCTTCGCCGCCGCGCACCAAGATGTCGTCGGGCAACAGCGCGCCCGAGCCTTGGTCTTCATAGAACAGCAGGCCGTGCTTATGGGCCAGCGCGGCGAGCTCCCTTGAGCTCACTTCCTCGTGGAAACCCTCGATGCGATAGTTGGAAGGATGGACCTTAAGGATCATCGCCGTATCGGGCGTAATGGCGCGCTCGTAGTCGCTCAAATGCGTACGGTTGGTGGCCCCGACCTCAACGAGCTTGGCACCCGAGGCCTCCATGACATCGGGGATGCGGAAGCTGCCGCCAATCTCGACAAGCTCGCCGCGGCTGACGATAACCTCTTTACCCGCGGCATGGGTGGCAAGCACCAGCAGCACCGCGGCGGCATTGTTGTTGACCACGAGCGCGTCCTCGGCACCGGTGAGTGAGCGGATCAGCTGCGCGGCGTGCTCCTTGCGCGACCCGCGCGAACAGGTGTCGACACTGTACTCGAGTGTGCTGTACCCGCGCGCGACCTCGGCCACGGCCTTGGCGACCGACTCCGCGAGCGGGGCGCGGCCCAAGTTGGTATGGATGACCACGCCTGTAGCGTTGACGGCAGGGCGCAGGCTCGGCAGCGCGGAGCGATGCGCACGCCACTCGATGGCCGAGGCCAGGTCGCGCTTTGAACGCGGGGCGGCACCGGCACGAATCGCAGCGCGCTCCTCGTCGAGCTCGGCCGTCACGGCAGCATGGACCACCGCGTCGCAGGTCTCCCCCGCCGCCTTCACCACCGGCCACTCGGCAAGCAGCTCGTTGACGGAAGGAATAGCGCGAAGGCGGGCGCGTACCTCATCGGACATGTTCTGGCTATCGCTCATGTGCGGCCTTTCAAAAGAAACGTGGATCAGTCGAATACATCAGCTGAGTCAATTACTCGTTATTATCCTCGCGCGCCGCGATCTTTTCCACGCGAACGGCGTTTTCCTGGGTGAGCGCGGCACCCGTCAACGGATCCCAACGCAACGGTGTATGGTCGAGCGGGCCCACGCCCAAGGCTTGAGCGTCACCGGCATCGCGGCCAAACGAACGCCCACCGGGGGCGGCCGACGTAAAGATGCACGCCGGATGCAGATACGGCGTCGTCTCCAAGCGCACGCGGTCGCGGCCCATATCGCTCACGAGTTCCACGACCTCGCCATCGGCGATACCCATGCGTGCGGCGACATCGGCGTTCATCTGCACGGCGTCCAAGTCGGAACCCGCCTCGGCGGCGCCGGCCGCCGCGAGCCTTCGCGAGGTATGCGACTCAAAGGGACGGTTGCCGCTAATGAGGCGAAACATCCCCGGGCCGGGCTCCACCATGGGAGCGATCCAGTTGGGCACACGACCCATGCCGGCTCGCTCCCATACGTCGCTTGCCAGCGCAATTTTGCCGCCATCCAGGGGAATCGCCGGCTCACCCGTGCGCGACGGCAGCGCCACGCCCGTATCGGCCCAACCGCGCTCCTTGAGCTCGTCCAGATCGATCCCAAAAGGCGCCACCTGGGCAGCCGCCAGATCGTCAGACGTAAACTGGAAATACTCGCCCACGCCACACGCCTGCGCCAGACCGGCAAAAATCTCCCGACCGGGACGTGTGCCGTCATGCTGCACGGGCAGCACGGCGTTGCGGTAGAACACGCGCGCATCGTTGGCGCCCGCCACCGTTCCCACGCCGCGGTCGGCCTCCAGATACGTCACATCGGGCAGCACGAAGTCAGAAGCACGCGCTGTCTCGGACCAGCGAATATCAATCGTCACGAGTAAGTCGAGCTGTTCCAGAATCGATAACCACGCCCCGGCGTTGCCATAGCCCGCACCGGGGTTACTGGCATAGACGATGAGCCCACGCAAATCGCCGGCAAGAATCGACTGACCGATGGTCGTGCACAGGCCGCGCACCGGATCGACCAGTGGATAGCGCTCGGACCCCAGCTTGGGCCCGCGTGACACCGGCGGCGTCGCAAAGCGCGTGGGATCGAGGTCGCCCAACACGAGTGGCATGGGTGGATTGAGCGCGCCGCCCGCATGTCCGATACAGCCCAGCAGCACATCGACCAAGCAGATAGCGCGCGCGGTCTGGGTGCTATTGGCATACGCGATACCGATGCCACCATGAAAGCCCGCATCCACCACAGCGGCAGGCGCGGCGGCAGCGAGATCGCGTGCCGTGGCGACAATCTCTGTAGCCGGCACGTCGCACATCGACTCGGCCCATTCGGGCGTCCAAGCAGCGGCCGCCTGCGCCAGCTCGTCAAAACCCGTGGTATAGCGGACAACGAACTCGCGGTCGTACAGGCCCTCGGCAATCAGCACATGCGCGATGCCTAGCAGCAAAGCCAGGTCACAGCCCGGGCGCACGCGCAGCCAGCGGTCGGCAAGCGCAGCCGAGCCACTGCGCCGGGGGTCGACCACGATAATCTTCGCCCCACGGCGACGGGCATCGTTGAGCGCATCAACGGCCCCCATCGTCGACGAATCGACGATGGAGCGCCCCAGATACATGATGCAATCGGTATGCGCCAGGTCGGAGGCGGGACTATAGCCCAGGCTGTGCTCCCAGCCGGTAAGTCGGCTTACCTCGCAGGCACCGTCGGCACCGTATACGTTGGGCGAGCCCAGCGCATGCATAAAGCGATACGCCCAGTAACGGTCGAACGAGGACACGCCGAGCGTCATGCCCAGCGCACGGGGACCATGCCCGTCAACAATCTCCCCAAGGCGCGCTGCGATCTGCGCGAACGCCTCGTCCCAGCTCACGGCATCGAAACCCGAGCCATCCTGGCGGCGGCGCATGGGGTGCAAAATGCGATCGCGCTCGTCAAACGGCATTGCCAGACGATGCCGTCCGCGGGCGCACAGGGCTCGTGCCGCGCACGGGTGCCCCGGCACCGGCAACTCGGCCACCACGCGACCGTCCTCAACGCGTGCCGCAAAGGCGCAATCGGCATAGCATCCCCCGCATGTGGTCACCACAGCGCGACCGTCACGCTCCACAGCAGATGCCATCTCGATTACCCCTTTCACCAGCCAAACACAACAGGCCAACAGCCCGGCAACGAGCCCCAGACCCAAAAAGCCTCCCGCACGGCAACGCCCCGCGGGAGGCCCAACGCCAAACAGACGGTACCTTACGCCTCGGACTTCTTGGCGTAGATAAACCAGTAGCCGAGCGCGATCAGGACC
>CABRFW010000193.1 GCA_902470265.1 uncultured Collinsella sp. | reverse complement strand
GCTCAAGACCCCGCGTGACTACCTCACTTCCATCATGATGATCGTCATGATCGTTTGCGCTGTCCTCGGTATCGTCGTCCTGGGTGTTAACGGCCAGGCCACCATCACCGCTCCGGTCTTCACCGGCTTCTCCACTGCCTCCGGCATGATGTTCCCGGTCCTGTTCGTCTCCGTCGCTTGCGGTGCTCTCTCCGGTTTCCACAGCCTCGTTTCTTCCGGCACCTCTTCTAAGCAGGTCGAGAAGGAGCAGGACGCCGTCAAGGTCGGTTATGGCGCCATGATCGTCGAGTCCTTCGTCGGCATCCTTGCCATCATCGTCGCCGGCATCATGTTCTCCGATATGAACACCGCCGGCACCGGTGCCCTCAACGCCGGCGTCGCTTCCACCCCGTTCCAGATCTTCGCCGCTGGCATCTCCCGCGGTATGCAGGCCTTCGGTGTTGACGGCACGCTCGCTACCGTCTTCATGACCATGAACGTCTCCGCTCTGGCCCTGACCTCGCTCGATGCCGTCGCCCGCATCGCCCGCACCTCGTTCTCCGAGTTCTTTGCCCAGACCAACGACGCCCTGGCCATCGAGTCCAAGGCCGGCTACATGAAGGTCCTCGGCAACCCCTGGTTCGCCACGGTCGTCACCCTGCTTCCCGGTCTCGCCCTCGCTTTTGGTGGCTATGCCAACATCTGGCCGCTCTTTGGTGCTTCCAACCAGCTGCTCGGCGGCATGACCATGATCACCCTCGCCGTGTTCTGCAAGTGCACCGGCCGCAAGGGCTGGATGCTCTACGTGCCCGTCGCCTTCCTGCTCTGCTGCACCTTCACCTCGCTGGTCCAGAGCGCCATGGGCTGCATGACCGCTGTCCAGGCTTACGGCTTCTTCGGCACCATCCCGGCTACCGCCACCACGGCCGCCGTCTCCGTCGCCGCCACCAAGGGCCTGCAGCTCGTCTTTGCCGTCCTGCTGATGGTCCTGGGCCTCATCGTCGCCGTCAACTGCCTCAAGGAGTTCTTCGGCAAGGAGGCTGGCTCCATGCCTGATGAGGAGCCCGAGTGGTCCGAGATGGGCAAGGCCGAGTACGGTCGCGCCGCTGCCGCTGAGGCTCCTGCCGACGCCGAGGCCGCTAAGGCCTAGTCGGTCGGACGGGTTGAATCTCCCATCCATTTGACTCGGAAAGACCGGGTCCGCGACTTCGCGGGCTCGGTCTTTTTTCATGCAAAAGCGGGTGACGCTCGAGTGCTCTCGCAGATGTTTTGCGTGGATAAGGGCGCGCGTTGTACCATATAGACGTATATGTGTGCATATGAAAGGGGCCCCGTGGCCAAGACGGTATATTCCGATAATCAAAACAATGTCGATGCTCTGGCTGAGCGTCTGAGCAGCCAGACGTCGCTTTCTGCCGAGCGCGCCAAGCTGGTTGCCTACGACCTGCTCTGCCGCAAGGCGCTCAAGATTAAGTCGAGCGCGCTGGCGCAGATTTTCCGCTCCGTCGATAAGGAATGCGACACCAAGGCGATGCGCGATGAGCTTATCGCGGCAAATATCGTGACCAAGATCGAGGGCAGCGGCATTAACGGGCGCCCGGCGTTCTATACCATCAATGTCGAGATCCGCGATGCCCAGGAGCAGCCTGCCGAGTCCGTCGAAGATTTTGTCGTCGAGGATTCCGCTGACGTGCCTGCTGTGGAAGAAGCTGCTCCGCGTGAGCATGTCGATACCGATGAGTTGCTCGATGAGAACGTCGTGCGTGCCTTTACGGCCAAGGCAGGACGCGGCGGTTTTGGCGGGGGTGGCAAGCGCGATGCGCAGCGCCGCGCCCAGCAGGAGCGCTTCCGTCGTGCCGTTGCTCAAAAGGGTGAGACGGATGCCGAGGCTGTTGAGAACGAGGTTGCTGCCGAGTCGCAGAGGCCCGCGAGGGAGCAAAAGCCCGTGGAGGCCCAGGAGCCCCAGCGTCGCCGTGGTGCCCACTTTAAGGCTGCGCAGCAGGATGTCGCGCATGAGGTTGAAGAGCCTTCCGAGGCTGCAGACGATGTTGAGGAGTCTGCCAAGAAGGCTCCGGGTTCATGCCGTCCCGGGCGTGGTTTTGCGAGGCGCGCGTATCCCGTAAGGCGTCAGGAGAAGGGCGAGCCGGCTTCGACCGCTCAGGCCGAGAAGGCCGAACAAACCGAGAAAACCGTTGAGCCGGCGGCTCGCGAGCAGCAACCTTCCGAGTCGCAGCCTGCGGCTGACACTGAGGTCAAAGCTCAACAGACCGCTGATAAGCAGGCGGGGGAGAGCGCCTCAGGCAAGCCCCGCCGTCGTCGTCACCGCGGCGGTCGTGGCTCAAATGCCGAGGCCGCGGCCGAGAAGACAGCGACACAAAACGGAGATGAGAAGGCCGAGACTCCGGTGGATCAGGTCAAGCGCCAGCCGGCGAAGGAGGCCAAGTCCGATCGTCCGCAAAAGCGCTCGTCTGCGCCCAAGCAGGAACGTAATACCCGGGCAGATTCCAAGCGTAAGCCTCATGCACAGGCTGAGCCTGCCGTAGCAGATACTGCTACCCAGCAGCCCGAGTCGGCCGTCCACGGCGAGGTATCGGCGTTTGCCCTTGCCCGCGTTTTAGGCAGGCAGCTGCTCAAAGTTGTCCCTACGCCTACGGCGCTCTCTAAGATCAAGGAGCAGCAGACTCAAATTGTTAAGGTCGAGGGCAAGGACGGCAAAAAGGCGCCGCAGCGCACTCAGCACAACGAGATGTCCAACCGCAAGATTGCCGAGGAAATCGCAATCATCCAGGCTTGGATCGAGCAAAACCGAGGTGCCGATACGCCGGTTGCCTCGCGCCGCCAGCGTGCCTACCAGATTTTTAACGACGAGAAGGCTTTTGACGGCAAGCACGGTGAGCGCCTGATAAGGCGCATGACCGAAAAGGGCATCAGCATGCAGGCGATCAAGGTCGCCCCCAACCGCCCCGTGCACTTTACGGGTTTCTTTACGCTGGGCGCCGATAAGCCGTTCATTATGGTCGAGAACCTGGACACCTACGACGAGATCGTCAGGCTGCTGCGTGGCCGCAAGCACGCCAAGCTCTTTGGCATCAAGGTGGGCGGCGTGATTTTTGGCGGCGGATGCAAGGCGAGCGTCTCGCATGCCCTGGACGATTATCTGGCCGAGATCGGCTATCGCTTTAACTACGTCTACTACGTGGGCGATATCGACCGCGAGGGCGCGCGCATCGTCGAGCAGGCTCGCAATGCCAATGTGGTTGAGATTCGCCTGCATGCCGGTATGTACCGCGCCATGCTCGCCGAGCACAAGCGTCGCGTGAAGGCCGGCGGCGAGTGCGAGCCCGCGGCTGCCAACCAGGGCGTGCCGCAGAACTTGGCGGCGACGATCAAGGATCTGCCCATGGTCACGCGTGTGCAGTTCCGCAACGTGCTACGTGAAGGCGGGCGCATTCCGCAGGAGATTCTGATGACCGCCGACTATCGGGATGGCGACTCGGGAAGCTTCGACCGCATGCTGAACAACTAGGGCGTTCGGCCCCGGGAGAGCGGGGACACCGGCTTAGGTTTCCTGCTCTACAGTCCTGCTCACGACGGAGGCCACATTAAGTGGCCTCCTGT
>CABRFW010000192.1 GCA_902470265.1 uncultured Collinsella sp. | reverse complement strand
TCGATTCTCTCCGAGAATCATATCGTCGAAAATCCCAAGGATTATTACGCGGCGGTCAAAAAGCTCAACGCCGATATGTCGCTTAAGCCGGGTAAGTATTCGTTTACCACGCTCATGGATGCCACGAAGGTCGTCCAGCAGCTTATGGAAGGTCCCAACGCCGGCTCCGATGCGCTGACTATCCCTGAGGGACTGACGGTTGACCAGGTCGCTGACCGCGTGGCAAAGGCATACGACAGTATCTCCAAGGAAGACTTCCTCAATCAGGCAAAGGCCTCCAACTATGTGAAGGACTATAGCTTCCTTGAGGGCGCTGCATACGATTCGCTCGAGGGCTTCCTATTCCCCAAGACCTATTCGTTGGGTAAGGACCCGTCTGCCGATGATGTGATTCGCGCCATGCTTGACCAGTTCAACGCTGAGTATAAGTCGCTCGACTTTGCCAACTGCGAGGCCAAGATCAAGGAGCGCTATGGCGTGGAGATGTCCGATTACGACATCGTTAACCTTGCCTCGATCGTCGAGCGCGAGGGCCTCAACGCCGATCAGCGCGCGCATGTTGCATCGGTTTTCTATAACCGTCTGGCCGGCAAGCTCGATGGCCTGCGTTACCTCAATAGCGATGCGACCATGATGTATGTCACCGGCGGCGAGGTTACCGCCGACGACCTGCAGAGCGATAGCCCGTATAACACCTATAAGCACGAGGGTCTGCCGCCTACGCCCATCTGCTCTCCGTCGCTCGAGGCGCTCAAGGCCACCCTTGAGCCGACCGACTCCGATGACCTGTATTTCTACATTACACAGGACGAGGAGTATTTCTCGAAGACCTACGAAGAGCACCAACAGTCTTGGAATTGATCATGAGGATTTTTAGCCCCAAACGATATGTTGCCTCGGTCGATCGCATCGACCTCGATACCCTCTGGGCCGACGGCAAGCGCGCCATTCTGCTCGATCGCGACAACACCCTGGTGCCGCGTGATACCGAGCAGGTACCTGCTGCGGTCTCCGCTTGGCTTGAGGCCGCCCATGCTAAGGGCTTTAAGCTGTGCATGGTGTCCAACAACTGGCATCGCGACCAGGTCATGGCATCGGCGCGCGAGCTGGGGCTCGAGGCCATTAGCCATGCCATGAAGCCAGCGCCATTTGCCCTCAAAGCGGGTCTTAAGCGTCTGGGCGCCACGGCCGACGAGGCCGTGCTGGTCGGCGATCAACTGTACACGGACGTGTGGAGCGGAAACTTTGCCGGTGTTGACACTATTCTGGTCAAGCCGCAGGCAACCCAGGACCTGTGGTACACGCAGATCTTCCGTATCTTTGAGCGCCGGGCCCTGCGCGACCTTCCCTGCGAGGAATAGGTTTCGCCATGTCTCAGCACATCAAACACGGCTGCGACCATATCTTCTTTATCGGCTTTTTGGGCGCGGGCAAGTCGACGCTTGCGCGCAACGTGGGCACTATGTTCAAGCGTCGATTCATCGATACCGATCGTTTGGTTGTGCGTCGATGCGGCAAGTCGGTGACCGAGATATTTAAGACCGAGGGCGAGGATCGTTTTCGCCAGCTCGAGACCTCGGCACTCCGTTCGCTTCAAAGCGAGCGCAGTCTGCTGGTATCGTGCGGGGGTGGCATCGTCGAGACGCCGGTGAACATTGAACTGATGCACCAGATGGGTACCTGTGTGTACCTCGAAGGCGATTTTGAAGACTCGTTGCGCCAGATTCGCCGCTCCGATACCCGACCCGATTTCCGCTCGCCCGAGCATGCTGCGCGCCTGTTTGAACATCGCCGTCCGCTGTATCGCCAGGCCGCCGATATTACCCTTGATATTCGCAACAAGTCCTTCGAGGACGTTTCCTACCTTTGTGCCGAGAAGCTTTTGGAGCGTGGACTGCTATGATTCGCCGTCAACTTATCAATTTCCAAAACCGCAGTGTCGATGTCCGCGTCGGATTGGGCGCGTTCGATGAGCTGCCGCGCATGTTTGCCTCGGCCGTGGGCAAACCTAAGCGCGCGATGGTGGTTTGGAATGACGCCGCATCCGAGCGTTTTGGCGAGGTCGTCGAGCATGCGCTGATCGACGCCGGTTTTGCCGTGTCGCTGCTCGTCCTCGAGGTTTCGCCTGCCGGCGCTACGCTGGCTGATGCCGATACCGTCTTTGGCGCCCTGTCGGCTAACGGTATTACCTGCGACGATCTCGTTGTCGCTGTCGGCGACACGGCGACCTGCTCGGTCGTTTGCTGGTGTGCCAATCAGTGGTGCGGTCGCACCGAGTGCGCCTTGCTGCCGACGACGTTCGACGCCATGCTCACGGTCGCGACGACCATGAAGCCGCTCGTCGCCTCGTCGGCGAATGCGCTTCCCGCTATCGCGTTCCGTCCCGAGCCGGGCTTGGTCGTGTGTGACCTCGACCTTGTTCGCGAGGCCGACCCCGAGGACCTCAAGCTCGGTTATGCGGTACTTGTCGGCACCATGCTTTCGAGCAGCAAGTCTCGCTGGAATCAGTTTACTGAGACCGTTCCCGAGATTCTTGCGGGCGAGGAGGTCGCACTCGTCAATGCCGTTCAATGGTCTCAGACTGCCCGCAAGGACGTGCTGACGGCCACGAACCCGAGCGCTCGCCATGCGCTCGATTTTGGCAAGACGGGGGAGCGTACCCTGCGCGCCTGCTTGGGCGATACCGCTTCGCAGGTCCCTGCCTACCAGCTGTTGTCCGAGGGCATGCGCTTTGAGGCGCGCCTAGCACACGATGCCTGCGACTTCGATATCGACTATGTGTTTGATCTCGATGACTGCCTGGAGGACTTTGGCATGGAGGAGCTTGCCTTCGACTTGGAGCCTGCCGCATATATCGAGGAGTTCCGCAGACAGCAGTTTGTCCGCTCGAACCGCAGCATGCTGCCGCTGCCCGCGGCGCTCGGCGCCATTCGCCTAACGAGCGTCGAGGACGAGGTTCTTGAGCGCCATGCTCACGCCTACTTGGCTTCTCGTAAAGAACTTCTCTAAGATTTATTGACTTCCATCGTCTTTCGTATCATGTTGAGGGGCGGGTTTTCAATCGGTTGCGGATCGCATGCGATTCCGTCGTTCGGTTGAGACCCGTCCCGTCTTTATGGAGACAACAAGAAAGGAATCTGCATGTCTGAGTTTGCTGCCGGTCCTGCCGGTCGTATCGAGCGTGTCCGTGCCCTGATGGTCGAGCGTGGCTACGACGCCATCGTGGTGCGCGACGAGGCCAACCTTCGTTGGCTTACGGGCGTGAAGGGCGTCTTCGACTACACCTTCGAGTTCCCGCACGCTGCGTTTATTACGGCCGACCAGTGCCTGTTCCACACCGACTCGCGCTACCTCAACAGCTTTGAGGAGAACACGCCAGCCGGCAGCCCCTGGGTCTACGACATGGATGAGGGCACCATCCCCGGTTGGGTCGCCGGCAAGATCGCGGCCAACAAATGCCGCGTCTGCGCTGTCGAGGACGATATGCAGATTAATTTCTACCAGGGTATTCAGCGCGGCCTGGAGGACCGTTCCGTCGCCTGTATGCTGCCGCTGATGCACGACGATATCCGCAAGATGCGCGCCATCAAGGACGCCGAGGAGATTGAGCTCATGCGCCA
>CABRFW010000191.1 GCA_902470265.1 uncultured Collinsella sp. | reverse complement strand
GTGAGCTGCGTGAGCGGCATGGACGCGCCGGTGAAGCCGTACGCGCTCACCAAGCGCCGCAACACGACCTACCTGGCCGGGCTCGATCCGCACGCACGCGAGGAGCGCCGCGCCCAGATGCTCGCCGCCACGCCCGGTGAGCTTCGCTCGCTCGGCGCCGACGTGACGCGCATTGCGGCCGAGTCGCCCACCTGCGTCTTTGGCGGCCGCGACGTCATCGCCAAGAGCAACGCCGGCTTTAACGTCGTTGACCTGATGGGCTAACGCACAGCAAAGGTAGATTTTTGGGACATGCCTGAAAATCTACCTTTTTCTTTTGCCGCTGCTTGGGTGGGGCAGCTCACCCCGTCCCACCAGTTTGTCTAAATCTGTAACATCTAGGCGGCAATATTGGCTCCAGATGTTACAGATCGAGACGTTTCCGGATGACGCCGGCCCTTTGTCTCAATCTGTAACATCTAGGTCAGATTTTGCCGAGTTACTGTTACAGATCGAGACAAACCGCCGCAGACACCCGCCCCACCAGCAAAAACCACCACGAAGGGGCAGGTGCCTTTGTGTTGGTTCGAACACTTGTTCTATACGTACACATGTTCTATAGTAGGGATGCTTGCACCGGACTTAAATTGCAACTAGGATATAGTTGCAGAATGTGAGGCGGGATGACTCGGACCGATAAACTCATCGCCCAACTGCTTAGCTGCCCCTCGACGTATCGGTATACCGATTTTTTAAAAGTCATGGCTTCATATGGCTTTGAAATGGACAACAAAGGCAAGACATCCGGATCGTGCGTTCGCTTCTACAGGCCATCAGATGGCAGGATGTTCGTAATGCACGCGCCACATCCATCTGACGAATTGACAGCGGGGACCATTCGAAACATCGTTCGATTTCTGCAAGATGTCGGAGGTAGTCATGAGTAACGTTTTGGCATACAAGGGTTATTTCGCCCCAGTCGAGTTCGATGCCGAACAGCATGTGCTAACAGGTATGGTCACCGGCATTAGGGACGCAATCGTATTTGAAGGCTCCACGGCTGAAGAAGCGGAGCAATGCTTCCACGACGCCGTCGACGATTACCTTGAGTTTTGCGCCGAGAAGGGCAAGGAACCCGAGCGGGCTTTTAAGGGCTCGTTCAACGTAAGAACGGGCTCTGAGCTCCACAAGCAAGCAGCGCTGGCAGCGGCAAAGAAGGGTGAGTCACTCAATAAGTTTGTGACTGAAGCAATCGCTGCGGCGTTATAGCATTAACGCATAGGCCCAAACAACCACAAAGGGCGCAGTTCACAGGCATATTTGCGGTGGCTTTACTGCCCATATCGCGTTTGCCCAGATAAAAGCTGCCAAAATAAACCTGTCCCTTTTTGGTAGGTTTGGGAGAGAAGGTTGAGATGGATAAGGCCGAGTTGCGACGGGCGGTGATTGCTCGGCGCGATGCTCTTGATTTGGATGTCCGGGCAGCGAAGTCTGCTGTTGTATGCGCGCGGCTTGTTGAGCTGATGGAGTCCAGCGGCACTGCGGGCCAACGCACCGTTGCCGTCTATGCCGCGATGGGTTCCGAAGTCGACCCCGCCGCGTTTGCCGCCGCGGCCGCCGCGCGTGGCTGGCGCGTAGCCTATCCGTGCATGCTCTCGGCAAGCGACGCCGCCGCATGCGGCCAGCGCATGTGCATGCGGGCAGTCTCTGCCGGCGATGCGTCCGAGGCCCCGTTTATCGCCCACCCTACGCGGGCCTTCGCAGCCACGGACGTCGACAGCGACCACTTCCCCATCGTGCCCGCCGCCGAGCTCGACATGGTTGTCCTGCCACTCGTGGCTTTCGACCGCACCGGCGCGCGCCTGGGCTACGGCGGAGGCTGCTACGACCGCTACCTGCCCACGCTTTCGGCAACATGCCAGGTCGTCGGCATCGCCTTTGACGAGCAACGCGTCGACCACGTTCCCACCGATGCGCACGACCTGCCGCTGTCCCACATCGTCAGCGCCTAGCCGCCGCTGTATCGCACCCGCAAGATGAGCGTGGAAAATCTCCCACTTTGAGCCCCCTTACGAGCTAAAAACGGGAGATTATCCACGCTCATTCAACAAGCGTCCGAAAATCCACGCTCGTCCGTCCGATTTTCCACGCTTGTGCAGCCAAACGCTCTGCAACTGCCTCAGCACGCACGCGGCACGCCGGCGACCTTGAGCTTGCGATCGAACTTTGTCGGATCCCTTAGATCATCCCAGCACAAGCGCACGATCTTGCAGTTATCAAGCAGCGAAAGCCTCGACTCGCGCTGGCGCTCATCGAACTGCGTCTTCGCGAGCTTGCCCTCCTCCGCCGCCTTCTCGCTTTTAACAAATCCGTCGAACTCCCCGATAATCAGCCGGTCGCCCACGCGCCACAAGTAGTCGACGCGATACGGTCGTCCCGGCTCAACCGGGTCGAACAGCTCAACTTGCAACTCCGGCGTCTGCCAGCCGCGCTCGATCATCAGGGCACGCGCCTTGGACTCGCCGCCGCTTTCCGACAGCCCATCGGCACATCGTGCAACCCTGCGCGCCGTCACAACACCGCGACGATTCAGGCCAAGCTTGTCGACAGTCTCAACGAGATGCTCCTTCGACAAAAGTTGCTCATGGAGCGCCGAATCCGCGATGATCAGTCCCTCGACAAACGATGCATCGACCAAGCAATCCGTAATCGTTTGATCGATATCGGTTACGGCGATATCCATCTGGGTGGCACGTGTTTGACGAGCATAGCGATGACGAATGACCTGAGAGCCCGGCGTCGTCGATTGGGCCAGCATCGCGGCGATATGGATGTGCGTCAAATTGGCATGCGAAACCGAAAGGCCATAGATAACAGCCGCCGTATAGGAGCAAAATGTCCAGTCGGGGTGCTTTTGCGCAAGCGCCCGCACCCGATGCAGATAACGCTGCCGAAACTTGAGCTCGGACCAGTATTCCGGACGCGCATACAGCCCCGGCATGACCGCTTCGAGACTTCCCGCCTCCGCCCGCCGCTGAATCTGCTTTGCCTCCGCCGTCGTGCGTGCGTACACGCAGCTCATCTGCCGTTCGCATGCTTTAATGTGACTTGTAAGCCTTTGATTCGCCGTCATGTTTCCCATGTCGCCTCCCAACTCTTGGAACGGCGCAAACGTACCAGACGGTTTCATGCGAAGTCTAACCAAATGCTGTCCAGGCGCTGACAAAATGCTTGACGGTTTTGGACGTTTTAGGCTGATGACTTATATCTGCAGGTAGGGTGGTTGTCGAGAGGTCCCCGTCTCCATAATTTGGCGCCTTGGTCCATCGGATTATCAGAAAGAAAAACCCGTCGAGATTCAAGACCACGCCGAATGCGACTTGGCCTCTTCACGCACCGTCTCTTAGCCGAGCCATCGGCATCTACATACCTAAAAAATGAGCGTGGATAATCTCCCGTTTTGAGCCTAGTTTCAAGCCAAAAGTGGGAGATTATCCACGCTCGATTTGTAAACGTCCGAAAATCCACGCTCGCGTGTCCGATAATCCACGCTCGTCATGCCGTGAGCACAGTCACAGCCACGGCCGCAGCCTAGTGCTCCTCGCCGGCGCGGGCCAGGTCGTAGGGCGTGGTCTGGTAGACGT
>CABRFW010000190.1 GCA_902470265.1 uncultured Collinsella sp. | reverse complement strand
TGGGGATGTTCGTTTGCGTCCTGTGCGTGTGTCTGACGCAGAGCCCGCTGTACCTCATGTTGATGGCGGCTATCGCGCTGGTGCTCGTTGCCGTGCGCCCCGTACGCGGGCTGCGGGCAACCTTTGTGCCGGCGCTTGGCGCTGCGGGGCTCGCGGTGGTTCTGGCGCTGCCCGCCTTGCTGCTGGACGCTTCTGCCGCGGGCGCCATGCTCAAGATTGCGCTCAAGACGTTCATTAACGTGACGCTCGTGCTGGGCGTTTCGTGGACCCTCACATGGAGCCGCATGTCGGCGGCGCTCAAGACGCTACATCTGCCCGACGAGGTCATCTTTACGTTTGATATGGCGCTCAAGCACATCGAGGTGCTGGGCCGAACGGCGCACGATCTGACCGAATCGGTCATGCTGCGCAGTGTGGGTCGCGCGCCTGAGGGGTTTTCGCGCACCGACTCGGTCGCGGGTATCATGGGCATGACGTTTATCAAGGCGATGGAATGCAGCCATGCGATGGACGAGGCCATGCTCTGCCGTGGGTTTGCCGGTGTGTATCCGGCGCCCGCGCGCGCCGGGCTTGGCTGGCGCGATGCGGTCTATGCGGCCGGCGTGGCGCTGCTGGCAGTGTTGTGCGCCGTGCTGTAGGCGCTGCTGGTTCCGGCTGGGGATGCAAATGGGGAAGGGCGACGTTTTGGCAAACGATACAAATGGCGCGATGGGCGCGAGCGGTTCTGCTGGCGCCGAGACCACGCCGCTCATCGAGTTTCGCGACGTGGTGTTTTCCTATGCGGGGCATACGGTTGTCGATGGTGTGTCGCTGCAGGTCGATTGTGGTGAACTCGTTGCCCTGCTCGGTCCCAACGGCTGCGGTAAGACGACGATTATGCGCCTTATTAACGGCCTTGAACTCGCGAACGCAGGGGCATACCTGTTTGACGGACGCGTGGTCGATGCGGCGTATCTGAAGGATTCTGCTGCTGCTCAGAAGTTCCACCAGCGCGTGGGCTTCGTGTTCCAAAACGCCGATGCCCAGCTGTTCTGCGCCACGGTGGGCGAGGAAGTTGCTTTTGGTCCCGCGCAGATGGGTCTGCCGGCAGACGAGCTCGAGCGCCGCGTGCGCGATGCCATGGGGCTGTTCCAGGTTGCCGACCTTGCCGACGCCTCTCCCTATCAGCTCTCGGGCGGGCAAAAGAAGCGTGTTGCGCTGGCTGCGGTGGTGTCGATGAACCCGGATATCTTGGTCCTCGACGAGCCTACCAATGGGCTCGACGAGGATTCATGCGACATCGTGGTCAATTTCTTGCTGGCTTATGTCGCGGCGGGTAAGACGGTCTTGATGAGCACGCATCACCAGGATTTGGTGCGACGCCTGGGTGCCCGTGCAATCTATATCGATCGATATCACCATGTGGTCGAGGCGTCTTCGTCGTCGTATGGAACCGAAAGCGGTGCTACGGACTAGTTGCTGCGTAGAGCGTGCGTAGCCGTCCGCGCGGCTTTGCCGTGATGGTATAGTTATCCAGGTTTTTTATGGGGGTGGCTATGCCAAGCTGGAACATTCATATCGCTCAGACGGAGCGTTTGCTGGAGCGCACCGGTGCGCTTGCCAATAGCGTGCGCGACCGCAATGCCTTTTTGTTTGGCTGCGTGGTTCCGGATATCTTCGTGGGCTATATGGTCCCTGGCATCGCCGATCCCATCCCGTACCGCATTACGCACTTTGCAAAGCCCGAGCCTATCCCTAAGCCTCGTGAGCACGAGTTCTGGGATACCTATGTGGCACCGTTGTTTAAAAGTTCGCCCACCGGTGCGCCAGCCGCGGCGACCTCGATTATCGAGGAGCGCGAGCGACTGAATCGCGTGCACTATCCCCAGCGCTACAGGGATGCCGAGCCGGTTGTCGGTCCCGGCGCTCGTGAGTTCTCGCTTGCATCCGAAGATGTGGCGCAGTCGTTGCTCGATTTGACACTGGGTGTCTGGTCGCATCTGGTGGCCGATACCGTATGGAATACGCGCGTGAATCAGTACCTGGAGGCGCACGGCGGCAAGCCGTGCGAGGAGTTCCGCATTAAAAAGCAAGGCGACTTTGACTGGTTTGGCAAGACGCTCGGCATCGTTTCGATTCCGCGCGCGACCGATCGCCTGTATACTGCGGCGACGCGTTTTGGGCAGTATCCCATCCATAAGGAGTATGTGCTCAAGACCATCGGCGTTATGCACGAGATCGTGCGCGAAAACCCCGGCGAGCCCGACCATCCGCCATACCGCCTGCTGACCGAGGAGTTCTTCGACGCAACGTTTACCGAGGTCATCGAGCTGACCGAGGCGGGCTTTGCGGCTCGCGTTGCCGCTTCTGACGTTCCCGCAGTCCCTCTGATCGCTAGCTGCTAGCCGGCCGGCTTAACGGAGAACAGTTCATCCCAATTGACCAACAGCTCCCGTCGCAGGGTTTCTGCGGCGGTGCGTTCCTGATCGGTCTTTGGGATGTAGGGGAGCCCCGCCTTTTTATGAATGAGCTCGGCGATGTTGTTAAAGCTCTTCGTGTCCTTGATTTGCTCATAGGTTATCTGGATAACGTCATAGCCCATGCTTGTGAGGGCGGTGGTGCGCTCGGCATCGGAGAGACTTGCGGCTTCGCTGTCATGGGCGGAGCGGCCTTGGCATTCCAAAATGACGCCCATGCTGTCGATGTTGCTCTCTATGAGGATATCGGCGTAGCAGCAGGTTTTGTCATACAGTGAGCGTGCGGCGTCGCTGAGTGGGATGCGCACGTTGTTTGCGATGTTGATGCCCATGCCGCCCTCGTCGCGGGGGAGCGAGACAAGCATGGAGGTCTGTACTTCGAAGGGTGAGGCGGTCTGCCCCGTCATGTGCTCGGCTGCCCAGCGCAGTTGTTTAACGCCGCGCAGGCCTGCGGCCTGCTTGGCGAACGCGGCGATATCCGCTGCGCTGAGGAGCGGTGGGCGCTTCCACAGGTTGGTGTCATTGCCCTTGGTGTCGACAACGCGTTTCCAACCACAGTCGGGCGGAATGAGCTTAAGCGAAATTGCTTCATCGAGCTGCTGCTGCGCCCGTTTACAAGGCGTGAACACTGCAAAGGAGCCGCACATCTCGTAGCAAGCCATGAGTAACTGGTTGCGCGAGACCTGCGTAGCAAGGTTGAGCAGTGTGAACTCCGGGGACGTGACATTAAACCCATGCTCAGTCTGCCTAAACGACCCAGGAGGCGGCTCTTGGGTTAGCAGACGGCTATGAAATAGCTTTCCGTTCGCGCGCTGTTTTCTTTCGCCCACGAATCTCCAAACTGGTGTGCCGAGCAAGTCTTTAAATACTGGTTGTTTTGAGTAATGCACCAAGCGATGGTCATGGTCGGGCGGCAGGATTGCCGGATAGAGTCCTAGTATCTGGGGCGGGATGCGATAGTACTGAAAAGCTGTGGGTCCGCAAGCGAGAAATGACATGGCAATCCGATCGTTCGAGCGTTGTTTGGGCTAGAAAGGCTATCGGTTTCGGAAGTGCGGGGAAAAAGACAAACAGGCAAAGCACAAGCGGTATTTGAGCCAACTTTATCAGGGGTTTTGTTGAAATAAAAGGGCTTGTGCTCGGGGGTAAGCAATTTTTCCCCGCACTTCCGAA
>CABRFW010000189.1 GCA_902470265.1 uncultured Collinsella sp. | reverse complement strand
TGGCGGCAGCTCTATGCGCCGCGGCGGGTTCCTGCAGGACGTTGAGGCCGACCTTAAGGAAGGCGGTTTCGAGGTCAAGCTGTTCGAGGGCGTCGAGTCCGACCCGTCTATCGAGACGGTCATGAAGGGCGCCGAGGCCATGCGCGAGTTCGAGCCCGACTGGATTATCGCCATCGGCGGCGGCTCGCCCATCGATGCCGCTAAGGCCATGTGGGTCTTCTACGAGTATCCCGAGGAGTCCTTCGACAACATTATCCAGCCGTTCAGCTTCCCCGAGCTGCGTCAGAAGGCTCACTTCTGCGCCATTTCCTCTACCTCCGGCACCGCTACCGAGGTCACCGCATTCTCCGTCATCACGGATTACGAAAAGGGCATCAAGTACCCGCTGGCCGACTTCAACATCACCCCTGATGTCGCCATCGTCGACCCCGAGCTCACCTACACCATGCCCGCCAAGCTGTGCGCTCATACCGGCATGGACGCTCTGACCCACTGCATGGAGGCCTACGTTTCCACCTGCGCCTCTATGTTCACCGACGCCAACGCTCTGCACGGCATCCGCGAGATCGTTGAGTGGCTGCCCAAGTCCTATGCTGGCGACCATGAGGCCCGTCAGCACATGCACGAGGCTCAGTGCATCGCCGGTATCGCCTTCTCCTCGGGCCTGCTCGGCATCGTTCACTCCATGGCTCACAAGACCGGTGCTGCCTTCGAGAACGGCCACATCATCCACGGTGCTGCTAACGCCATGTACCTGGGCAAGGTTATCCAGTGGAACTCCAAGGATCCCCGTGCTGCCGAGCGTTACGCTTACGTGGCCAAGGAGATCCTGCACCTTCCCGGCGAGACCAACGAGGAGCTCATCGCTGCACTCGTCCAGAAGATTCGCGACCTCAACGACCAGCTCAACATTCCGCAGTCCATCAAGGATTACGCGAATGGTGGCGTGAAGGTCGACGCCGAGAACCCGCAGATGGTTTCCGAGGAGGAGTTCCTCGCCAAGCTGCCCGAGATCGCCGCGAACGCCGAGACCGACGCCTGCACGCCGGAGAACCCGCGTGAGACCAAGGCTGCCGACTTCGAGAAGATCCTCAAGGCCTGCTACTACGACACCGACATCGATTTCTAATCGACTCTTGTTATCGTAACGAGGGGCTCCGCACGTATCCGTACGGAGCCCCTTTCTTTTTTAGAGAATGGGATAGTTATGGCTGCAATTTTCAATAGCCCCAGCAAGTACATCCAGGGTCCGGACGAGCTCGCCAAGCTCGGCTCCTATGTCGAGCCGCTCGGCGCTAAGGCCCTCGTCATCGTGACGCCTTCGGGCAAGAAGCGCGTCGGTGCCAAGATCGAGGGCGGCTTTGCCGAGGCCAAGGCCGAGCTGCTGTTTGAGGACTTTAACGGCGAGTGCTCCAAGGGCGAGGTCGATCGCCTGGTTGCGCTCGCTCGCGACAACGGTTGCGACATCATCGTCGGCGTCGGTGGCGGCAAGATCCTCGACACCGCGAAGGCCGTCGCCTATTACCTGGAGTCCCCGGTTATCATTTGCCCCACCATTGCCTCGACCGATGCACCGTGCTCGGCACTTTCGGTGCTTTACACCGATGACGGCCAGTTCGATAAGTACCTCTTCCTTAAGGCAAACCCCAATATCGTCCTGATGGATACGACGGTTATCGCGGCGAGCCCGGTGCGCCTGACGGTTTCCGGTATGGGCGATGCGCTCGCAACCTACTTCGAGGCCCAGGCGACGCACGATGCCGACGGCGGCACCTGCGCTGGCGGCAAGGGCAGCATGGCTGGTCTGGCGCTCGCCAAGCTCTGCTACGAGACGCTTATGGCCGATGGCGTCAAGGCCAAGGTTGCGCTGGAGAAGGGTGCGCTCACGCCTGCCGTCGAGCACATCATCGAGGCCAATACGCTGCTTTCGGGCATTGGCTTTGAGAGCTCAGGCCTTGCTGCTGCTCATGCCATCCACAATGGCCTGACGATGCTGCCCGAGTGCCACGGCATGTATCACGGCGAGAAGGTCGCCTTTGGCACCATCGTCCAGCTGGTACTCGAGGATGCTCCGACTGAGAAACTCGAGGAAGTCTTGGGCTTCTGCATTGAGCTGGGCCTGCCGGTCACGATGAAGGAACTTGGCGTTGCCGAGCTTACGCGCGAGCAGGCCATGATTGTTGCCGAGGCCGCCTGCGCGCCGGATGACACCATGTGCAACATGCCGTTTGAGGTGACGCCCGAGATGGTCGCAAACGCCATCCTGGGTGCCGACGCGCTGGGCCACTACTATCTCATGGATGAGTAAATCAAGCTAAGGAAGGGGCAAAGCCAGCAGACGGCTTTGCCCCTTTTTGCTATGGTGCAAAGGGGTCAGGTTGCTTTGCACCAATTGTCGTTGATGAAAGGGCGGATTCTCGTATGGCGCTTCCCATGGTTTATGGCGGTCCCGGACGATATGTTCAGGGGCCGGGTGAGCTCTCGCGTCAGGGCAGGTATTTGTCATGGTTGGGCTGCGCTGCCTATGTCTTGTTTGACCAGGGCACCGAGGATCGGCTGTGCAGGCAGATCGTCGATGGATTTCTGGACGAAGACCTAAGCGAGCCGTTCTTTAAGATTTACAACGGTCCGTGTACGGAAGACGCCGTTGTCGAAATGGCCAAGGAAGCCCGGGCCGAGTATTGCGACATGGTGGTGGGCATTGGCGGCGGCAAGATGCTCGATATCGCCAAGGCCGTTGCGTTTTATGCCGAGTTGCCGTTGTGCGTATGTCCCACGGCGGCGTCGATGGACGGTCCGTGCAGCGCGATTTCGGTGCTGTATCACGAGGATGGGTCGTTCGACCGCTACCTGATGCTCGAGAAGAATCCAGACTTGGTCGTGGTCGATACCAACGTGGTCGCGGCGGCCCCGCTGCGTATGACGGTCGCTGGTATGGGCGATGCGCTGGCAACGTATTTCGAGGCGCGTTCGTGTGCCGCGGCGCACGGCGCCAACGAGCACGGTGGCGCGCCGGGGCACTTGGCCTTGGTTGCGGCTCGTGCCTGCTATGACACACTCATGGAGTGCGGCGTCGCTGCCAAGCGCGATCTCAAAAAGGGCCGTATATCGCCGGCGGTTGAGCGCCTGATCGAGTGCAATATTCTGCTCTCGGGTGTTGGCTTTGAGAGCGGTGGCCTAGCGCTTGCCCATGCCATCGCCAACGGCCTGACGATTCTGCCCGAGTGCAAGGCCATGCATGGTGAGGCCGTGGCATTTGGCCTGGTGGTGCAGCTGCGCCTGGAGCGTGCGCCCGAGCTTGATCAGGTGCTCGAGTTTTGCCAGCGCGTCGGTCTGCCGACGACGCTCGCGGAGCTGGGCCTTGGCGGGATTTCCGATGCTGACCTGATGAGCGTTGCGGATGCGGCCTTTAGAAACGAACGCAATATGGCCAACGAGCAGGCCAAGGTGACCAGGCAAAAGCTCGCCGAGCTCATGCGCGAGGCATAGTTTGGCGCTTGATTGATCTTGTGCAATCGAGACGGCGATAGGCCATGGGCTATTTGCCGCAAAGATGCTCCGCGTGTAATTTGCCCGAGGCGTGGGCCGATAGCGTATCATTATCTCTTGCTTGTTTGCACTGCTCAGGGAGGGGCCGCGCATGGCGCAGGAACACGATCTGTTTGATGACAT
>CABRFW010000188.1 GCA_902470265.1 uncultured Collinsella sp. | reverse complement strand
CATGGTTGAGGGTATCCAATTAAACGTAGTAGATAGGCCCGTTTTGTGGCATACGACCCATTCAAGCCCAATCTCGAAGGCTAAAGAGAGCCTCTCATCCGCACCTGCGAGCGAAAACCAAATAGAATGAAAGGCAAATGGAAAGCCCGTTTGACGAGCGGAGAACATATGCGCGACGTAACCGAAAGCGACTGGAAGCTGTTTAAGAAAATGCTTCCTCAATGGCAAGAACGTTATATGGAAAAGCTCATCGGCCAGTACGTTGAGATGCTGAACGGCGACAGCGAAGCGTCCAGTAGATTTTGGGCACTAGAAGAGCGCCTCAATAGAGACAAGCTGTCCTCAGGCGTAATTGCAAACGACATTCGCCGCAGCACAATGCACCGCGAGATAGCCAATTTGCTTATCGACAGCGTGATCACCCTTGACGACCTTGACGGTTTTACCGAGGACATTAAGAGCTATGCGCAACACTGGATTGGCCAGTAAGAGCACTGAACGACAGACATCCCCAGCAAAACGGGTCAAACGCCGGGCCACCTAATGGTTGTCCGGCGTTTGACCAGATAAAACCTGCCAAAATAAACCTGTCCCTTTTTGGCAGGTTACTCGGCGCTCTTGAGGGCGCCGACCATGTCGATCTTGTTGAGCGTTCGATTGGTGGCAAGGTTGACGATAAACGTAAAGGCAAAGGCCAGCAACACGGATAGCACGTAGCTCAGCGGCTCGACCTCAACATCAAAATACAGCGACGGCATCTGCAGGATGTACGTAAAACTCTCGGCCAGCAAGCCGCCTAGCGGCACGCCCAGAGCGGCGCCAATCGCCGTGAGAATCAACGTCTCCTTGTTGACGTAATGGTGCACCTCACCACGGCGGAAGCCCAGCACCTTGATGGTCGCCAGCTCGCGTTCGCGCTCGGAGATGTTGGTGTTGGACAGCGTAAACACCACCACAAACGACAGACACGCTGCCATAAAGGTCACGAGCACCACGACCGAATTGATAATCGTAAAGTTCGCTTCATAGTTTTCCCAATGCTCGGCCGTACTCGAAATCGTGAGCCAGCCGTCACTCTTAAGATTCTTGCTAAACGCAATCTGGTCGGCCGACGAACCCTTGAGCAGTGCAAAGATGCCGTTAAGACGCGCGCTTCGGCCGAACGTGCGCTCATAGGTGCCCTGCGTCATGTAAAGCGTGTTGCCCAGATAGTTAAGCGAAATGTCGCTGACTTTGACCTTGGCAACATTGAGCGACGAATCCTGGACGTGAGCCGTATCGCCCGGCTGAATCCCCAGCACCAGCTGTGAACTTTTGCTCAGATACACGTCTCCGTCACGCAAAGGCAGCGGTTCTTTGGACTCATCCTCCAGACGCACGTAATCGCCCAAGTCACTCGTGCGGTCATCGGGCACCACGATCAGCTGCACAGTCTCGCTCTTGCCGCCAAATGTAAAGGTGACGTTGTCGGTCATAATCGGCAGCGTCGAAGTCACGGTCACGTTGGAATCATTGGACGCGCTGCGCCCATCCAATGCCGCGCACGTCTGTGAAAAATCGTCGGGATTGGCGACCGCCAGCAGATCGTAGCGCGTGACGTGGCCATACTGCTTGGGCGACAGCGCGACCGACGTATCACGAATGCCCATGCCGCAAATTACAAGCGCTGTGCAGCCCGCGATGCCAAAGATGGTCATAAAGGCGCGCTTTTTATAGCGGAATAGGTTGCGTGCTGCCACCTTGTTCAAAAAGCCCATACGGTGCCAGATAAAGCCGATGCGCTCGAGCAAGATACGCGAGCCGGCGCGCGGGGCCTTGGGACGCATAAGCGAGGCTGGGGTCTCGACCATCTCGTGGCGGCAGGCGATAATCGTAGCGCCCACCACGCCCACGGCAAACAGCGCCACCGACACGAGCGACGACACGATGTCGTACGAAAGCAGCATCTGGGGCAGTGAGTACATGTCGTCGAACACCGTAAACAGGAACAGCGGCAGGCCCACAAATCCGATGATGTTGCCGAGCACGCCGCCGATCAGACACGCCCACAGTGCGTAGTCTACGTATTTGGACAGGATACGCCCGCGTGAATAGCCGAGCGCCTTGTACAGGCCAATGAGCGTGCGCTCTTCCTCGACCATACGCGTGGCGGTGGTAAGGCTGATGAGCACGGCGACGATAAAGAAGATAAACGGGAACACCGTGGCGATGGCCTCAATTGACGAGCTATCGCTCTCGACGCTCGAGTAGCTTGCGATGTTACCGCGGTCCTGGATGTACCAAGTGCATTCGCCCAGATCGGAAAGCTCGGCGCGGGCATCGGCGAATTGTTGGTTGGCGGCGGCGCGGCGCTGGTCCAACTCGGCCTGAGCCTGGACGCGCTCCTCGCTGCCCTCGGCCATACGGTCGATGTTGCCCTGTTCAATCCCAAAGAGCATATTCGCCTGGCGTTCGGCCGCATCTAAGCTTGCCGGCGTGTCAACCGTCAACTCCTGAGCACGTGCCTTCTCACGCTCCTCGCGGATCTTCTCGATATTGCCCTTGACCTCGTTGATCTTTGTCGTGTAGGCATCCGAATAGGAGTTGAGGCTCTTGGCTCCCTCGACGATCACGTGGACCGAGGAGTAGGAAGAAGACGTCGCGGCATCCTCGCTCACATAGAACTTATAGTCCGCCGCCGAAGCAGCGCGAAAGGCGTTGACTGACGAGTCGGAGCTCACGTCGGTGGGATCGAGGACCTCGGCCGTAATGGTGTAATCGCCCGCGGCAAACTGGTCCTTGGCACTTTGGTTCGACGAGCTCGCGTCATTGGCGGCAAAACTCACCGTATCGCCGAGCTTTTTGCCCGAAGCCTTCAGGAACTTCGAAGTCACCGCGACCTCATCGGCGCTCTCGGGCAAATCACCGCTCACCAGCACCGGTTGATCGATATTCTCCTTGGAAAGACTTTGCACGATCACGCGCTCGCGTGTTGTGCCCACGGCGGTGTAGGCGGTCTCGGTGTAGATACCCTCGGCCGTCTCGACGCCGTCGACCTCTTGGATAGCCGCAAGATCGTCGCGCGTAAGGCCATAGGTCGACTGCACGTTAATGTCATAGACATTCTGCTGGTCAAAATAGGCGTCGACCGAATCGCGCAAATCTTCGCAGCCTGCCTTAAGACCGCACATCACGCTCACGCCAAGCGCGGTGATGACCACGATAGACAAGAAGCGCTTAAGACTGCCGCGGATTGTACGGTAGATGCCACGGCGAAAAACCGTCGGCACCATATCGTTTGAGCTCTGAGCGGTGCGGTAGGTCGCAAACTCCCGGTCGCGACCCGCGCGCTCCGTATCGTGGTTTTGGCTGTTTTGGCGGTCCTGGTCCATGGGCGCTACCACTCAATCGTCTCGATAGGCACGGGATTTTGCTGGACCGTCTCGCTCTCCACGCGACCACTCTTAAAGCGGATCAGGCGATCTGCCATGGGCGCCAGCGCGGAGTTGTGGGTGATGATAATGACCGTGATGCCTTGCTTGCGGCAGGTGTCCTGCAGCAACTGCAAAATCTGCTTACCGGTTTGATAGTCGAGTGCACCCGTGGGCTCGTCGCACAAAAGCAGCTTGGGGTTCTTGGCCAGTGCGCGTGCAATGGACACGCGCTGCTGCTCGCCGCCCGAAAGCTGCGCCGGAAAGTTGGC
>CABRFW010000187.1 GCA_902470265.1 uncultured Collinsella sp. | reverse complement strand
TCGTCGGCATTGATCTCGGGCACGACCAGCGGCACCTCGGGATCCATGCGGAAGGCATGGCTGTTGTCGACCACGACGGCGCCGCGCTTTACGGCCTCGGGCAGCAATTCCTTGGCGATATCGTCGCCGGCAGCGCCAAGCACAATGTCACAGCCCTCAAAGGCCTCGGGGCAAGCCTCTTCGATCACGATTTGCTCGCCGCGGAACTCGACGGTCTTGCCCGCGGAGCGTGCGCTTGCCAACAGCTTGAGCTTGCCGACCGGGAACTCCTGCTCGTTGAGGCACTCGAGCATCTGGGTGCCCACGGCTCCCGTCGCGCCCAAAATAGCAACCGTGTACTGTTTCATGCTTCCCCCTTTAAAGGTTTTGGCTTTTGCCCGCACGCCGAGCAGGCCGATTATTGTTGCCAGTGTATACAAGAACGGGGCAGGCACGAAACCCGCCCCGTCGAAACGAAACCGAAACGAAACGCCCCGCCGTAGATTTTTGGCGCGTGCCCCAACAATCTACCGAGACAGTCGCTACTTGTGGAGTGCTGACAGGGCGGGATCGACCGGCGCGGGAGCCTCCAGGTCGGAGACCTTCACAATGCCGTTCTCATCGGAGAAGGCACGGTAAATGGTCCGAATCGCCAGATCGAAGTCCTTCTCCTCCACGCCAATGATGATGTTGATCTCGTCGCAGCTCTGCGAAATCATACGCACGCTCACGCCGGCCTGGCCAAGCATGCCAAACAGATGGCCAGAGATGCCGGCACGACCGCGCAGGTTGCGGCCAACGGTCGCGATAAGTGCCAGACCCTCGACAACCTCGATCTCGAGCGGCTCGACCTCCTGCTGAATGTCGCCTACGAGCGAGTACAGCGAATCGTGAACGTCCCGCTCCTGCACCACGGCGCCAAAGCGGTCGACACCGGTGGGCATGTGCTCGACGGAAACGTCATAACGCTCGAACACCGAAAGCGCACGGCGCATAAAGCCAACGCGGGGCTTGGTGCGGTCGCGGGCCACGTTGATGGCGACAAAACCGCGCTTGCCGGTCACGCCGGTAATGATGGGCTCTGCCTCGCCCTCATCAGCCGTCTCGCTAATGATGGTGCCGGGGTCCTGCGGCGCATTGGTGTTCTTGATGACCAGCGGAATGCCGGCCTCGCGCACGGGGAACACGGCCTCCTCGTGCAGGACGCTCGCACCCATGTACGAAAGCTCGCGCAGCTCCTCGTAGGTAACGCGCGCAATGGGCTGAGCCTCGGGAACAATACGCGGATCGGCAGAATAGAAACCCGAAACGTCGGTCCAGTTCTCGTACAGATCGGCGCCCAGGCACTTGGCCAGGATCGAGCCCGAGATATCGCCGCCGCCACGGTCGAGCAGCTTGATCTGGCCCTCTCGCGTCGCGCCGTAGAAACCAGGCATAACAAAGCCGCCCTGTTGACCGTACTCCTGCACCAGCTCGGAAGTGCGGTTCATGCTGAGCGTACCGTCGTGATGGAACGCCACAACCGTCGCGGCGTCCAGGAACGGCAGGCCCAGGTACTCGGCCATCAGGCGAGCGGTGAAGTACTCGCCACGGCTCACGAGCTCCTCGGTAGAGTAGCCGCCCGAGCGGGCGCGCTCGGCAAAGGCCGCAAACTCCTCGCGGATGGGATAGGTGAGCTCCAGCTCGTCAGCGATATCAAAATAGCGCTGGCCAATGTCCTCGAGCAGTTCCTCGCACGAAACGTGATACTTAACGTGCGCGTTAACCAGGTAGAGCAGGTCGGTTACCTTAGTGTCGCCCTTAAAGCGGCGGCCGCAGGCGGAAACCACCACAAAACGGCGGGCAGGGTCGGCATCGACGATGGCCTTGATCTTCTTGAAGTGTTCGGCGTCGGCGACCGACGAGCCGCCAAACTTGGCAATCTTAATCATGGGCTTGAGGTTACCTTTCTAAAAGCCTCTGCAAACCTGTTTTGCGCGCTCTGATACCATGGTTTCACCGATTGGGTCCAAGGCATCCGAGGAGCAGTGTTATATGGGAACTTATCATAGTACACGAGGACGCACTTTATCGTGCTCAAGTAAGGTGGCAATCCGCACCGGCATCGCTCCCGACGGGGGTTTGTTTGTCTCGGACGAGCTCGGCACCCAGCAGGTCGATATCAGCTCGCTTGCAGATAAATCGTACTTTGAAATCGCTCAAGATGTGTTGGGAATGTTACTGAATGATTACACGGCCGAAGAAATTTCGGCGTGTGTCGACGAGGCATACCGCGGCACGTTCGCGAGTGAAGAGGTTACGCCGCTCGTCAAACTCGACGCAGCGCCGGGCGCTGACGCCCCTCAGACCTATGTGATGGAGCTCTTTGGCGGCCCCACAAGCGCCTTCAAGGACGTCGCCCTGCAGATGCTCCCCCGTCTGATGGCCCGCACTTCCGCCAAGGACGGCGGCGCCGAGCGCATCATGATCGTCACCGCCACGTCGGGCGACACCGGCAAGGCCGCGCTCGCCGGTTTTGCCGACGCGCCGGGCACGGGCATCACCGTCTTTTATCCCGAGGGCAAAGTCAGCCGCGTGCAGAATCTGCAGATGTCCACGCAGGGGGGTGACAACGTCGCCGTCTGCGGCATCCGCGGCAACTTTGACGACGCCCAGAGCGCCGTTAAGCGCATCTTTGCCGATAAGGAGCTTGCCGAGCGCCTGGAGGCCGCCGGCACGGTGCTTTCGAGCGCCAACTCCATCAATGTCGGCCGTCTGGTACCGCAGGTCGTCTACTACTTTGCCGCCTATGCGCAGCTGTTGCGCGCCGGCGCCATCGAGGCCGGCGACGCCGTGGAGTTCTGTGTGCCCACCGGCAACTTTGGCGATATCCTGGCCGGCTACTATGCCAAGCGCATGGGTCTGCCCGTCGCCAAGCTCGTCGTGGCGAGCGACAAGAACAACGTGCTTGCCGACTTCCTGACCACCGGCGTTTACGACCGTAACCGCCCGTTCTTCACAACCATCTCGCCGTCGATGGACATCCTCATCAGCTCCAACCTGGAGCGCATGCTGTACTTCCTGTCCGATGGCGACTGCGAGCTCGTTGCCGGCCTTATGGAGCAGCTGGCGCAGACGGGTCGCTACGAGGTGCCCGCCGAGCTGCTAGCCAAGATTCAGAGCGTCTTTGGCTGCGGCTGGGCCAGCGAGGACGAGGTCCGCACTGCCATCAAGAGCTGCTGGGACGCGAACGGCTACGTGATCGACCCGCACACCGCTTGCGGCTATCACGTCTTTGAGCAGGTCGCTCCCGCCGAGGGCGCCAAGGCCCGCGTGCTGCTTTCGACCGCCAGCCCCTACAAGTTCCCGCGCGCCTGCTGCGACGCCCTGGGCCTCGACGTTCCCAAGGATGATTTTGAGGCTATGCGTGTACTCGAGCAGGCCACCAACACGGTCGCCCCGACCCAGCTCGCCGAGCTCGAGTCCAAACCCGTCCGCTTCGAAGACGTCTGTGACGTAGCCGACATGGCTAACTACGTGGAGCAGGCTGCAAAAAAGATGGCTACCAACTAAACCCCTTATAAGGCGCCGGCGAAAGCCGGCGCACCTTCTTTTATCAGATACCCACCGGGATGATGACGAACGCACACAGCGTGCCTGGCTGTTTAGTTCGTCGCGAGTTCCGCACGCAAAGGAAAGCACTTAATGTGCTTTCCGTCTTGCGCAGGACTG
>CABRFW010000186.1 GCA_902470265.1 uncultured Collinsella sp. | reverse complement strand
CCCAAATTAGCTACCCCGCAAAACCGCAAGGAGTGTCCCCAACTGCCGGATTAGGAGAGACTCTCCAGCACGCGACGGAGCTCATGCTGAACGGCGTGGTCGCGGTTGCAGCCTACGACGCGATCGGCCACCGCCTTGAGCGCGGGGCGCGCATTTTCCATCGCGCAGCCCGTGCCGACAAAGCGAATGATCTCGTAGTCGTTCATCGAGTCGCCAAACGCCATGACCTCGTCGCGTTCGACGCCATAGTGCTCCATGAGCTGCTCGATTCCCGAGGCCTTCGACACACCAGGCTGCATGGCATCGATCCATGCGTTTCCAGAAGGCGCAAAGGTAAAAGCTGGCCAAGCTCGCGCTGCAGTACGTAGGCACTGTCCATAACGGCACAGTCATCGCAAAAGATACTCGCCTTGATGATATTTACGCTGGGATCGGGCAGCTCCCAAATGCGCTCGGCATTGGGAAGGTCCTTATCGACCTCACGCACGAACTTGCACTCGTCATCGAGCAAGAAGGACTTGGTTCGGTCAAAGAGCGCAAGATGCAGATTGGGAAACGTCCTGACGGCTTGGGCGAGCCTTCGAATCGCCAGGTGCGAATACACCTCACGGTCTACCATCTTACCGTCGGCGTAGACTTGGGCGCCGTTAGCGGCAACAAAGTCCATCTTGTCGCGAACGGGCGCAAAGAACTCGCACAGGCGATCGTAGCGACGACCTGACGATGCAGCGAAATGCACACCATGCTCGTGTAGCGCCAGAATCAGTTCGTAGGTCTCGGGAGGCACCTGGCCGTTTTCGTCAAGCAGTGTGCCGTCCATATCGGATGCAATCAGTTTAAACATAGAAAAGCTCCCTTCGGGCTTGTTGGAATCGAACGTGTATCCGATTCCAACGTACCCAAAGGGAGCTCAAATAAGACTCCGCGGGCGCAAACGTTTCAAGGACCTGGCAAATAGCTCACACATGCCAGAGGTCCTAAGGTCGCGGCGTCAGGCAGCCCGCCAAAGAGTGTCCCCGACGACTAGTCGTTTAAGAACGTCCCCGATGACTAGTCGGCATAGGTGAAGGTTGTAACGTCGAACATGCCCTCGGGGCGGATGCGGAGCGTCGGGATGACCGGCAGGGGCAGGAAGATAATGCCCATGATGGGGTCGAGCGGCGGCTCAATACCCATGGCGCGCGCCTTGACCATAAAGTCGTCGTGCTGCGCGGCAACGTCCTCGGCCGTGCCCTCGCTCATAAGGCCACCGAGCGCCAGCGGAATGCGCGCCACGACCTCGCCGTTGCGCACCAGCACGTGGCCGCCCTGGCCCACGGCCTCGACGGCAGCCATCATATCCGCCGCATTGTCGCCCACCACGCACACGTTGTGCGAGTCGTGGCCGATCGTGGAGGCAATGGCACCACCGGTGATGGTGAAACCGCGCACCCAGCCGCGACCGATATGCTTGCCGACCAGGCCCAGGCCAGCGGGGCCGTCGCCATCGGCGCCCTCGGCCTGCAGCGACACGCCGCGGCCGTGACGCTCGATCAGCATAATGCGGCGCAGACCCTCGGCACTCTCGGGGCGAGCCACGCCCGTGATGGCCTTACCCGGTACCACGTCAATCACGGCCTCGCCCGGCTTAAAGGCATAGTCGAATACGTCGAGCGAAAGCTTCGGCAGCTTAACGGAGGCGCGCAGCTCATCGGCAAGGGCTGCAACCTCGGCCATCTCGGGTGCAATCTCGCCCACAAAGGTGCCATCCTGCGCCACCAGAGCACCGGCGGCATATACGCGATGCGGAGCCGTGGCAAACGTCAGGTCGTTGAGTACCAGCAGGTCGGCACGCTTGCCCGGGGCGATGGCGCCACGCAGTTCGTGCGGGTCGCGGCAACCGTGGTCCAGGCCAAACGCCTCGGCCGTAGAAAGGGACGCCATAGAGATGGCAACCACGGGGTCAATACCGGCCTCGATGGCCACGCGGCAGGCATTGTCGATCATGCCGGCCGAAAGCGCATCGGAGGGAGCGCGGTCGTCGGTCGCAAAGCAGCAGCGGCGGGCGCGGGCAGGATTCTCCAGCAGCATCGGGGACAAATTGGCCAGGTCGTGGCTGCACGTGCCCTCACGCAGCATCACATACATGCCGCGGGACAGCTTGTCGAGTGCCTCCTCGGGAATCGTCGACTCGTGGTCGGCGATAATGCCCGCTGCGGCATAGGCGTTGAGGTCCTTACCGGCAACGAGCGGCGCGTGGCCGTCAACCTGTTTGGACGGCGTCTGGTTGGCAGCATCGATGCGAGCACAGGTCTCGGGGTCGGCCATAAAGACGCCCGGCAGGTTCATCATTTCGCCCAGACCAAAGACATCACCCGGATGCTCGACAAAAAACGTCTGCATATCGGCAGCCGAAATAACGGCACCGGCCTGCTCGTCGGGCAGCGCGGGCACGCACGAAGGCATCATGTATTTGATGGAGATGGGTGCGCGGCGGCCGTCCTCAATCATAAAGCGCAGGCCGTCCAGGCCCGCCACATTAGCAATCTCGTGGCTGTCGGCAATGGCGGTGGTAGTACCGCGCGTCGCGGCCATGCGAGCATACTCGGCGGGACGGATGTTCGAAGACTCGATATGCAGATGCCCGTCAATAAAACCGGGAGCGAGATAGCGACCCTGGCAGTCGATGACCTCAGTTGTCTCATAGGTGCCAGCGGCATCGTCGCGACCATCGTAGAGCACGCCGACGATCACACCGTCCTTGACGGCAACGCTACCGGGCGCCACGCGCTGGCCATACACGTCGACAATCTGTGCATTGGTAAACAGCGTGTCGACGGGCACGCGGCCCTCGGCGGCCTCGATCACAGTCCTCATGACCTCAACGGACATACATACTCCTTTAACCGTAGAAAAAAGCTGCGGAGCGGACAAGCCTTCACCGCAGCATGCTCATAGCCATTGTATGCCCAAACGATGGGTCAACAATACGCCTCTCCGCTTAACGGCACACGCCACTTGGTGCAATGGGGACTGCCGCTGAGCACCAATGACTACTCGACGACTACTAACTGCCGTCCCGACAACAAAAACGCCGATGTTTTGGCATCGCCAGCGAGCGAGTCGCATTTGAGACAAGGTGACGTGAAACGAAAGGGCGCTGACCTTCTGGTCGCGCCCTTGAAGTTGAACGTCAGATTGTCCAAATGCGGCCCGCGCAGCGTCGAGCAGTTACGGCGTTTGGTAAAACGCCGTAACTAACGTGCTCCGTACTGCTCGTAGTAGGCGTCGATGGCGGTCTTGAGCTCGTCGTCGATGACAACCTTGCCGTCGATCTCGTGGTTGTAGAGGGTCTCGACGACCTCGGCCATGGAGACGATGCTCGCGACGGGGAAACCGTACTTGGCCTCGATCTCCTTCTGCGCGGTGGTCACACCGCCCTTGCCGACCTCCATGCGGTTGAGGGACACGATGAGGCCCTTGATCTCGACATCGGCAGCAGCCTTGACCTTGGGATAGGTCTCGTCGATGGACTTGCCGCTGGTGGTAACGTCCTCGACCATGACCACACGGTCGCCGTCCTTGGGCTCATAACCCAGCAGGTTGCCCTTATCGGCACCGTGGTCCTTGGCCTCCTTGCGGTCGCAGCAGTACTTGACCTCCTTGCCGTACAGCTCGTGGTAGGCAATTGCGGTCACGACGGCCAGCGGAATACCCTTGT
>CABRFW010000185.1 GCA_902470265.1 uncultured Collinsella sp. | reverse complement strand
AAGGTGAGGGTCGCGGGTTCGAGCCCCGTTGTCCGCTCCAAACGCAACAGCCCGACTACTACGGTAGCCGGGCTTTTTTTGTACCTATCTCCTAGGCTCGAACCCGAGAGGGGGCGAGCGTTTTGGGTCGTGGCTGTGGCGTTGTTTGCCGCGAATGTCCGCTTTGGGCGTATCATCGTGGGCATCTCGCATAACCTCGTTGCAAGGGAGATACGCCCCATGGCTACAGAAAAGTCTTCTTCGCGCTCATGGATGTCCGATGCCGCGATCTATCAGATCTACCCGCGCTCGTTTAAGGATTCGACTGGTTCGGGTCTGGGCGATATCGCGGGCATTACCCAGCAGATGGACTATCTTGAGCGGCTGGGTATCGAGGCCATCTGGCTGAGCCCGTTTTACCCTTCGCCTCTTGTCGATGGCGGCTATGATGTGGCGGACTACTGCGATGTCGACCCACGTCTCGGCTCGCTTGACGACTTCGATGACATGATCGCTGCGGCTCACGCGCGCGGCATCAAGGTCATCGTCGACATCGTGCCCAACCATTCATCCAACCAGCACCCCTGGTTCAAAGCCGCTCTTGCCGCCGGCCCCGGATCGCCCGAACGCGCCCGTTATATCTTCCGCGATGGTCGCGGCGAGCATGGCGAGCTGCCTCCCACCAATTGGAATGCCAACTTTGGCGGCCCCGCATGGACGCGTGTTGCGGACGGTCAGTGGTATCTGCACATGTTTACGCCCGAGCAGCCGGACTTTGACTGGTCATGCCCTGAGGTTCACGCGCTCTTTTGCGACGTCCTGGCGTTTTGGAGCGATCGAGGCGTCGACGGCTTTCGCATTGATGTGGCGCAGGGTCTCGCCAAGGATCTCGACCGCGATGACCTCGACCGGTGGCATCTCGCCGAGGGCGATGACATGGTTGACGACGGCACCCATCCGCTGTGGGACCGCAATGAGGTCCACGAGATCTATCGCGAGTGGCGCCGCGTGTTCGACCGCTATAATCCGCCGCGCAGTGCCGTTGCCGAGGCGTGGGTGCTGCCCGAGCGCCAGTATCTCTACGCGCGTCCCAGCGAGCTTGGCCAGACATTCAACTTTGAGTTTGCCAAGGCCACTTGGACCTATGATGACATGCACACTGCAATCGAGAAGGGCTTGAAGGCAGCCGTCGAATCCGATTCCGCCTCGACCTGGGTACTCTCCAACCACGACGTGCCGCGCGTGGCGACACGCTATGCCCTGCCGCAAATCAAGGCGACGCGCTACCACCAGATTGCGCTCGACTGGCTCTTGCGCGACGGGTCGTCTTATGACGAGGACCGTGAACTCGGCGAGCGCCGCGCGCGGGCGGCCCTTTTGCTTGAGCTGGCGCTTCCGGGCTCGGCATACGTGTATCAGGGTGAGGAGCTCGGCCTTTTTGAGGTGGCTGATATCCCGTGGGCTGCACTCGAAGACCCTACTGCGACCAATACGCACGGACCGAAGCGTGAGAAGGGGCGCGACGGCTGTCGTGTGCCCCTGCCGTGGGTGGCGGCGGACGATCCCGCGCATGGCGGATCGTTTGGGTTTTCGCCGGCAGACGCCGATGCGGCGCCCCATCTGCCGCAGCCTGCATGGTTTTCCGATTATGCTGCCGATAGGGAAGAAGTGGACCCGGCATCGATGCTTGCGCTCTATCGTGACGCCCTCTGGCTGCGGCGCAAGCTGCGCGGGTGCGCCAACGATCTTGCGTGGCTCGATCTTGACGGGCGCACCGGTCTTGCGGATGGTGCCGAGGGCGCTGAGGGCGGCGTCATCGCCTATCGCCGCGATAACGGCTGGACGTGTGTGACGAACTTCGGTGCAGCACCCGTGGAGCTGCCGGCGGGCAGGGTCCTGCTCACCTCATCACCGCTTGCAGACGGCAGGCTCACGCAGGACAGCTCTGCCTGGATCATGCTCGGTGAGATGTAGGGGCATCTCGCTGCGAGCCTGCGTTTGTCCGTGCCTTTCGTGACGACTGATGCCCTCGCGGGAGCGTCGCAAAACTTTTTAAAAAAAGTTCTTGCATTTGGGTGGATCATCCCGTATATTAAATCCTCGCAGGCGGACATGGCTCAGTTGGTAGAGCACAACCTTGCCAAGGTTGGGGTCGCGGGTTCGAGCCCCGTTGTCCGCTCCATTTGGGCGTTTAGCTCAGGGGGAGAGCGCTTCCCTGACACGGAAGAGGTCAGAAGTTCAAATCTTCTAACGCCCACCAAATGTTCGCAGCTCAGAGGCTATGTCCTCTGGGCTGTTTTGTTTTACCACCAAGCACGCCGCCAAATAAGCCACCAAATATTGATCCAAGGTCTGTACGCGATGGTCTTCGCATCCCATAGAGGTGCCGACAGATTGCATACGTCCTGGCCGACCGTGACCGCAACATGTTGGTCAAGCATAATCTTTTGGATTCTTTTGGCGTGAGCGGCTTGGTTTTGGTAGGATTTGTCAGCGGCTTGACTAAGGGGGTTTTATAACTGCCATGCAGGTAGCCGTGTTGGTAACGTTTTACCGACTTGCCAAGAACCCCTCATAATTAATGCGTCTGCAAAATGACTAATTGCTTTGACCTGCTGAAACACTATATGTTGTGTTTGACCTAAAAAAAGAATACAGGATATAGATGCCTCTTTGTCGTATGATAGATGGCGGACAGAGAACGAGGACCTTATTCGCCCCATTTGGATGGATCTTCGAGCCCCTTGATTGGCTGCGAGGATTGTCCGCATGAGGGCCTATGGTTTTCGAAAACACAGATTGCGCGACGGCGCCGCAAGACAGGGGCAAGCCCTGCCGGGCATCGTTTGGCTCTGAAGCGCAATACGATTTCGACGCGAAAGAGGCAAGAGGATGAAGATCATCAAGCGCAGCGGCACCGAGGTTGTCTTTGACATCGATAAGATTGTCAATGCCATCCGCGCCGCAAACTTGGAGGTCGAGGAGAGCTCTCGTCTTACCGACCGCCAGGTGGTTTACGCGGCACAAAACGTCGCCGAGGCATGCGAGAACGCGGGCCACACCGTGTCGGTCGAGGAGATTCAGGATCTGGTCGAGGACGAGATTATGCGTCTCGACTGCTACGAGGTCGCTCGCCATTACATCATCTATCGCTATGTTCAGAGCCTGAAGCGCCAGAAGAACACGACCGACGACAAGATTCTGTCGCTGATTGAGTGCAACAACGAAGAGGTCAAGCAGGAGAACTCCAACAAGAACCCGACCGTCAATTCCGTTCAGCGTGACTACATGGCCGGCGAGATCTCCAAGGACCTGACCCAGCGTGTGCTGCTGCCCCAGGAGATTGTGGATGCTCACAATGAGGGTCTGATTCACTTCCATGATTCGGACTACTTTGCCCAGCACATGCACAACTGCGACCTGGTGAACCTGGAGGATATGCTCCAGAACGGTACTGTTATTTCGGGCACGCTGATCGAGAAGCCGCACAGCTTCTCGACTGCCTGCAACATCGCGACGCAGATCATCGCTCAGGTTGCTTCCTCCCAGTACGGTGGCCAGTCGATTTCGCTGACCCATCTTGCCCCGTTCGTCGAGGTGAGCCGTCAAAAGATTCGCGGCGAGGTCGCCCGCGAGCTCGAGGAGCTCGGCGTTTCCGCATCTCCCGAAAAGGTCCGCGAGGTTGTTGAGGACCGCCTGCGTGACGAGATCCGCCGCGGCGTTCAGACGATTCAGTATCAGGTCGTGACCCTTATGACCACGAATGGCCAGGCGCCGT
>CABRFW010000184.1 GCA_902470265.1 uncultured Collinsella sp. | reverse complement strand
CCAGACCGCCGTTGGCCTTCGACGCCCCTAGCGCGATGTCGTTGGCCGCCTCGACCACGCAAATGGACAGGTCAAATCTCGCGAGCTGACGCGCGATGGCGCATCCGGTGATGCCCGCGCCGACAATCGCGATATCAAACGTTTCTGTCACAGTGCCTCCCAGACGAGTTGACAGGCCGTCAATAAGACTATCCTACGGTTTAGACACCCCCAGCGCGGCGGCAATGCGGCGAACAGCCCCGCAACACCCGCCAACGGCAGGCGAGGGGAGACCCGGCAACGTCGACAATCTTGCCTGCCAGCTACCACGTTGACGTTTTGTTTCGATCTGTAACAGTAAGAGGGGTTTGGGGGTCCAAGATGTTACAGATCGAGATTGAAGTTGGGGAGGGACCCCTGTGTCTGGATCTGTAACACCTAGACCCGGATTCCGCTCCCACCTGTTACAGATTGAGATGTTTGTGTCCGCGCCGGCCCCGTACCCGGCCGTGGTCCCATATAAACAAACCCCGTGGTAAACTTGACCGGACTGTTAATATTCCGAAAGGTATCCGTAATGTCCAAGTACATCTCCGAGCTCATGTCGCCGCAGCTCATGGGCGTCGTCTATGCCTTCGTTGGCTTTATCATCGCCCTGTATGTGCTGTCGGTCGTCTATGTGTTCATCGACGCTCGCCGCCGCGGCGCCAGCGCCTACGTGGCATGGGGCATCATCGCCCTGATTCCGTTTGTGGGCCTCATTGCCTACCTGGTCCTGCGCCCGCACTCCTACGCGGCCGACCGCGAGGAGCAGGAGCTGGACATGGCCCTGCGCGAGCGCCAGCTTGCCCAGTACGGCACCTGCCCGCAGTGCGGCGCCCCCATCGAGAAGGACTTTGTGGTCTGCCCGGTGTGCGACACCCAGGTTCGCAACGTGTGCCCCAGCTGCCATCGCCCGCTCGACGCGCACTGGAAGGTCTGCCCCTACTGCCGAACTCGCATCCAGTAACGCATCCATCGCTGGGCAAGCCACGGGCACGCCGCAAGCCATGCGCGTCCCACACCCGCGCCCACGCGATGAAGCATGCGTAGAAAATCGCCCGCCGTGCCATTAAGGTGCGGCGGGCGCTTGTATACCAAGGCAACCTGCCTATAATGATGCAAGTTAAAACGCCGAGCGCATCGCACGTACTTGCATCAGGCATCCGAGAGGAGAAAACATACCCATGAAGGCACTCTACAATGACGGTTCGGTGGCCGAGCTCCCGCAGGACGAGGTCACGCACGTCATCCGCCACTCCGCCGCGCACATCATGGCGCAGGCCATCAAGCGTCTCTATCCCGAGGCCGACTTTGCCTACGGCCCCGCGACCGACAACGGCTTCTACTACGATGTCGACCTGCCCGAGGGCGTCAAGATCAGCGAGGACGACTTCCCCGCGATCGAGGCCGAGATGAAGAAAATCGTCAAGGAGAACCTTAAGTTCTCCGTGTACGAGAAGCCCCGCGCCGAGGCCATCGCCCTTATGGAGGAGCGCGGCGAGAAGTACAAGGTCGAGCACATCGGCGACCTGGACGACGACGCCCGCATCACCTTCTACCAGCAGGGCGACTACATCGACATGTGCGTCGGCCCCCACATCTGCTACACCAAGGCGCTGAAGGCCTTTAAGCTCACCGGCGTCTCGGGCGCCTACTGGAAGGGCGACAAGGACAACAAGATGCTCACCCGCATCAACGGCGTCGCCTTTGCCACCAAGGAAGAGCTCGACGAGCACATGCACATGCTGGAGGAGGCCAAGAAGCGCGACCACCGCAAGATCGGCCGCGAGATGGACCTCTTTATGATGCGCGACGAGGCCCCCGGCTTCCCGTTCTTCCTGCCCAACGGCATGATCCTTAAGAACACGCTGCTGGACTACTGGCGCGAGATCCACCACAAGGCCGGCTACGTGGAGATCTCCACGCCGCTCATCATGAACAAGCAGCTGTGGAAGACCTCGGGCCACTGGGACCACTACAAGGACAACATGTACTCCACCGTCATCGACGACGAAGAGTACTGCATTAAGCCCATGAACTGCCCGGGCGGCGTGCTGGTGTACGCCTCCAAGCCGCACTCCTACCGCGAGCTGCCCATCCGCGCCGGCGAGATTGGCCTGGTGCACCGCCACGAGCTGCGCGGTGCCCTGCACGGCCTGTTCCGCGTGCGCTGCTTTAACCAGGACGACGCCCACCTGTTTGTGCGTCCCGACCAGCTGACCGACGAGATCGTGGGCGTGGTCAATCTCATCGACTCCGTGTACCAGAAGTTTGGCTTTAAGTACCACGTTGAGCTTTCCACCCGCCCCGAGGATTCCATGGGTTCGGACGAGGACTGGGCGCGCGCCGAGGAGGGCCTGCGCACCGCTCTGGAGCAGCTGCACATGGACTACGAGGTCAACGAGGGCGACGGCGCCTTCTACGGCCCCAAGATCGACTTCCACCTGGAGGACTCGCTCGGTCGTACCTGGCAGTGCGGCACCGTCCAGCTCGACTTCCAGATGCCGCTCAACTTTGACCTGGAGTACGTGGACGCCGACGGCACCAAGAAGCGCCCCATCATGCTGCATCGCGTATGCTTTGGCTCCATCGAGCGCTTCATCGGTATTCTGATTGAGCACTTTGCGGGCAAGTTCCCCACCTGGCTGGCTCCCGTACAGGTCAAGGCGCTTCCTGTCTCTGAGAAGAGCCGCGACTACGCCCACGAGGTGTGCGCCAAGCTGGAGGAGGCCGGCATCCGCGTGGTCTGCGACGACCGCGACGAGAAGATCGGCTACAAGATCCGCGAGGCCCGCAGCATCGACCGCGTGCCCTACATGCTTATCCTGGGCGAGAAGGAGGTCGAGGCCGGCAACATCTCCGTCCGCGACCGCTCCAACGAGACCGTCCAGATGAGCGTTGACGAGTTTGTTGCCAAGGTGACCGAGGAGATCAAGACCCGCGCTTAAGGCAAGCTACACAACAATTAACAAAGGCGACCGTCCACAAAGGGCGGTCGCCTTTTTCATGCCGAAATAAGAAAAGCCGCTGGTTGAGCGGCTTTTTTGTTGCACAAAAAGGTACAGGTTTTTGTATCTTTCGACAGATGACATTATACGAGCAATTAATCAGCGTTTGCCCAGATTACGCAAAATGTACTGTCAGTAGGTGCATCTCCATACCCCTCTACAAAAATCTGTACTTTTGCGACTGCGCCTAGCTGCGAGCGAGAAGCCTGTTCTAAACGCCCCTGCATTTGCGTGCATCGCAAAGCCAAAAGAGGGGGCGAGAACATGGAACAGACGACACGGCGCCAAGAGCAGCTGCCGGGCGCTTTTAACGGTGCCACCACCAACAGCCAGCACGGCCGCGTCCGCTGGTATCTGGTCCACACTCCCAATGGAAAAGAGCGCGAGACCTGCGAAAAGGTCCGTCGCATTATCCCGCACGAGCTGATGCAGGACGCTTTTGTGATGCAAAAGGAGTTCTGGTTTAAGCGGGACGGCGCTTGGTCGCTCCAAACCAAACCCATGTACAAGGAATATTTCTTCGTCGCCACGTACGATGCCGCTTCGCTCGATAGGGCCCTGGCCCAGTTGAGCTTTGGCTGTCGCATCGCCGGCAGTAGGGAGCGGGCGTACATGCCCATGCCGGACGATGCACAGGACTGGTATCGCAGCGTGCTAGATGGCGACGGCGTGGTGCGCAACAGCGTAGCGCGCACAGAAGACGGCGTGTTGCACATAGAGCAGGGTCCC
>CABRFW010000183.1 GCA_902470265.1 uncultured Collinsella sp. | reverse complement strand
ACCCGCTGCTGGTGCGTCCGAGCTACGTGCTGGGCGGCCGCGGCATGATGATCGCTTACGATGCCGAGCATCTGCGCGATTACATGGCCGAGGCTGCGCGCATTAGCCCCGACTACCCGGTGTATCTGGACCGCTTCCTGGAGGGTGCGATCGAGTCCGATGTCGACGCCCTGTGCGATGGCGAAGAGGTCTACATCGGCGGTATCCTGGAGCATATCGAGGAGGCCGGTATTCACTCCGGCGACTCTGCGACCTGCATTCCGCCGTTTAGCTTTAGCGAGAGCCTGCAGGCGAAGCTCCGCGAGACTACGCGCCGCATCGCGATGGCGCTGGGCGTGCGCGGCCTGGTCAACGTGCAGTACGCTATCAAGGGCGAGACCGTCTACGTGATCGAGGCCAACCCGCGCGCCAGCCGTACCGTGCCGTTTATCTCCAAGGCCACCGGCGTGCCGCTGGCCAAGTGCGCGGCGCGTATCATGGCAGGCGATTCCATCGCGAGCCTGGGCCTGCCGAGCGACGAGCGCCAGCTGGACTGGTTCTGCATGAAGGAAGCCGTTATGCCCTGGGGTCGTTTCCCGGGCGCTGACGTTATCCTGGGGCCCGAGATGAAGTCGACGGGCGAGGTCATGGGTATCGCCAAGAGTTATCCCGAGGCATATGCCAAGACGCAGCTGGCGATCGACTACAAGCTGCCCGACCCGAGCGCCGGCAAGGTGTTCATTAGCGTGTGCGACCGCGACAAGCGCCATATCCTTTCGGTCGCCCGTATCCTGCGCTATCTGGGCTTTGACATCTGCTCTACCGAGGGTACGGCACGCGTGCTGCGCGGCGGCAACGTGACGTGCGAGGTCGTGGAGAAGATCAGCGGCCCGCACGATGGCGAGCGTCCCAACATCGGCGACCTGATCGCCGACGGCAAGATCGCGGTGATCGTCAATACGCCGTATGGCCCGGGCTCGCGTGGCGATGGCTACCTGCTACGCACCGAGGCCGTCCGTCGTGGCGTGACCTGCGTGACGGCGATGTCTGCGGCCAACACGTACGTGAGTGCCATCGAGGCCGTGCGCGAGGACGAGCAGGGTCACGGCAGCGCCAACGACATGGGCATGGACGTCATCGCCCTGCAGGACCTGCCGCAGTACACGGTGTAGACTGACCTGTCCGGCCGGGGCGGGGCACCCGCAGACCGCAGGGACGGGAGCAGCTATACTACTCTCAGTAGTTAAGGGTCGCGGATCCGCCGCGTCGCCGTTCTCAACAGGAGGTCTTTGTTTATGGCAGATCAGAAGCCGGTTGTCGGGATCATTATGGGCTCCAAGTCCGATCTGGGCGTTATGGAAGGCTGCACCGCCGAGCTCGAGGCGCTTGGTGTGCCCTATGAGCTCGTCATTGCGAGCGCACACCGCACGCCGGCGAAGGTCCACGAGTGGGCCTCGACTGCTGCCGATCGCGGTATCAAAGTAATTATCGCCGCCGCCGGCAAGGCCGCTCACCTGGGTGGTGTCGTGGCTGCCTTTACGCCGCTGCCGGTCATCGGCGTGCCTATGAAGACGAGTGACCTGGGCGGCATGGATTCGCTGCTGTCGATGGTGCAGATGCCTTCGGGCGTGCCCGTGGCCTGCGTTGCCATCAACGGCGCCAAGAACGCCGCCATCTACGCCACGCAGATTCTGGGCGCTTGCGACCCCGAGTACCGCAAGGTTATCGAGAAGATGAAGCAGGAGATGGCCGACGCCTAGGCGTTCCGCCGTTTCACCGCAGTATAAGGAGAGCCATGTCCGACTATCAGGGAAAACGATTCAAGGCTTCTCAGATTCCCGATCCGTCGAAGCCGGGTGCTGCCCATGCGGCACAGCAGGGTCGGACATCCTCTCCTCAGCAGCCGCGCGCGCCGCGTCCCGTAACGCCGATGTCCCATCATCGCCAGGATACGCCGGCTGCATATCGCCCTTCGTCGTATGATACGGCCAAGAAAGAATCGCGTTCTACGAAACAGTCGGGCGCTGCTCCGTCGAGCTATACCGAGCCGCCGCGCAAAAAGCGCCGCTCCGTTATCCCCATCTTGCTCATCATTATTGGCATCGGCCTAATCGTTGCTGCTGCCGCCATCTTTATCAACGCCCAGATTGGCTACAAGCAGGCGAGCGAGTCGTATCAAAAGATCGAAAAACAATATGTGAGCGACAAGGACGCCAGCGGCGTGCCGATTATCGACTTTGATGCACTTGCCCAGACGAATCCCGAGGTTGTGGGTTGGATCTACGCACCGGGCACCAACATTAACTATCCCGTGGTGCAGACCAACAACAACTCCAAGTATCTCAACACACTGTTTGACGGTACATCCAATGCGTCGGGTGCGATCTTCTTGGATAGCGACGATACCGCGCCGGGAATGGTTGACCAGCAGACAACAATTTACGGCCATCATATGAACGACGGCTCGATGTTCAACGTGATCTCGGATACCACCGACCAAGCGACGTTCGATAGCATCGAGTACGTGTACTACATCACGCGTGATGCGACGTACAAGTTGCGTCCGCTGGCGACCAAGGTGGTCGAGGACACGTATGCCAAGGCGCGCACGCCCAACTTTGAGGGTGATGACGGGCTGACGAATTATCTGTCCGAAATGCTCGACGGTGCCTCTGCCGTGGCGAGCGACGCGAGCGAGCGTGCGGCCTCGGCAACCAAGGTCGTCACGCTTGTGACGTGCCGCTCGCTGTCGCTGAGCAACACGCGTGCCGTCATGGTGCTCACGCCGGTCGAGGAATAAGTTGTTCGAGAGTAGCTAAAAAGGCCCCGTCCCAAATTGGCTACTCGACGACGGTAAGGGAGAAATGATGCTCGAGAGTGACAAATTGATGCCTTCGATTGATGCTTGGCTGCGCGAGGCCAAGGCCGATGCTTCGGCGGCAGGCTGTGGGATGTATCTGACGCATAACGGTGTGGTGCGTGCGACGCCCAAGGCCGAGGTGCGCGGAGTCGAGACCGATGGCGTGGCGCCTGGGCATAAGGTGGGCGGCATGGTGTTTGGCTTCGATGCTCAGAAGGTGCAGGCTGCTATTGAGGCCACGCGCGCGATGCCGGGTATCGGCTATGTGCGCGTGTGGCTGGCAAGCGGCGAGCTTGCCGTAGGTGACGACATCATGCTCGTGCTTATCGGCGGGGACATTCGCCCACACGTGGTCGATGCACTGCAGGCGCTCGTTGGCACCATCAAGAACGAATGCGTGAGTGAGGTCGAGCACGAGGCATAGAGGATTGCGTCGATAGAAGGATCGTTTATAAAAATGCCCACCGGTACGTGTGATACCGGCGGGCATTTTGCGTTTTGGGCGCGGTGAGCGCTACACGCGCGTCGCATCCTTGGGGCTCATGGTCATGCTCTGGAAGCGGTTTTCCATGTATTCGTTATCGAAGTGCTCTCCGTAGAACTGTGCGACGGGAATGTCCGGCTCCGTGCCGTTAACGCGCTGATACCAGTAGTCGAGCGACTGCAGCGTCATGACGCCGTCGACCAGCATGATAACGGTAAAGATGACGGTGGCCGAGTAGCGGCTCTTCCAGGGGATCTTGTTGATAAGCTTAAGCAGCCTCGGCAGCAGCAGCTTGATCCAGATGAGGCCGCCCAGGCCCCACAGGCAGGCGAAGCCCGTGCAGGTGCGTCCGCCCGTGAGGACCACGAGCGGATCGGGCAAACCGAACAGCGTTATGTGCGAGTAGCTCCACGAGACCACGCCAAACGCGGTCTGC
>CABRFW010000182.1 GCA_902470265.1 uncultured Collinsella sp. | reverse complement strand
AGCACGACCTCGGCGGTGGGGATCAGGAAGTTGTCGCCCGAGACGTGATAGGCGTCGTCCTCGAACTTGGGCAGCTGGCCCGTGCCGAACATGGTCTGACGCTTGACGACGATGGGCGGCCACCACTCCTTAAAACCACGGCTGGTGTGCGTATCGAGGAAGAAGTTGATGAGGGCGCGCTCAAGACGGGCGCCGGCGCCACCGAGAACGGTGAAGCGGCTGCCGGAGAGCTTGTTGCCGCGCTCGAAGTCAAGGATGTCGAGGTCGGTGCCCAGATCCCAATGCGGCTTAAAGTCGAAGTCGAACTCGCGCGGGGTGCCCCAACGACGGCGCTCGATGTTCTCGTCCTCGTCCTTGCCGTACGGCGTGGCCTCGCAAGGAATGTTGGGCAGGTGAGCCATGAAGTCGTACTGCTCCTGCTCGAGGGCGGTGCGGCGCTCGGCCAGACCGTCAATCTTCTCGTTGACGGCGCGCACGGCCTCTTTGGCGGCCTCGGCCTCGTCCTTCTTGCCCTCCTTCATCAGGGCGCCGATCTTCTTGGACTCGGCATTGCGCGTGGCTTGAAGTTCCTCAACCTCAGTGATGACGGCACGACGCTCGTCGTCGAGCTCAAAGAACTTCTCGCGATCCCAAGACGTCTGGCGGTTAGCCATGGCGACATCGATGGCATCGGGGTTCTCGCGAACAAACTTGATATCAAGCATTAGATCCTCCGGCGATATACATTCCATTTAGGTTGCAACCTTGTACATGTATGGGCAAGTATATACTTATGAGCGTTTACGACCCAACTCAACTACGCAAGAAGGCACCCAATGGACGCAGTTTTTTCCTTTTTGTTTGGCACCCGCACCGGTTTTGCCATCCTTTTCGCCGGCGGCATCCTGCTGTTTGCGATTATTGCCTTTGTAATGGAGAAGCGCACCCATAAGATGTATGTCGACCGCGGCCCCAAGTCCGAGGACGAAGAAGACAGCTTCTGGGACTAACCTGCCAAAAAGGGACAGGTTTATTTTGGTCGGTTTTATCTGGGCAAACGCAAGTGCCCCGCAACTAGAATTGAGCCAGTTGCGGGGCACTTTTCGCTAAAAGGACAAAACCGCAGGAAAAACCTGCCAACATAAACCTGTCCCTTTTTTGGTCGGTTTTACTGGAGGGTTGCGTCGATTGCCTTGACCAGGGCGCTGCGCATGCCGGCGTCCTCGAGCGCAACGACGCCCTTGATGGTGGCACCACCGGGCGAGCATACGGCATCCTTCATCGCCGCAGGATGCTGGCCAGTTGCAAGCTGCAGCTTTGCCGTACCCAGCACCATCTGGCTCACAATGCGATAAGCATCCGCACGCGGGATACCGTGCTTGACCGCCGCATCGCCCAGGGCCTCGATTGCCATGGCGACAAACGCCGGAGCGCAACCACCCACCGTGCCGCCCACAAACAGCAGGCTTGTGTCGAGCTCGACGACAGCGCCAAGCTTACCGAGCAGGTCGAGCACCACAGCACGCTGCTCGTCGTTAAGCGTCGAAGCCTTCTCGCAGGCGATGACGCCCTCGCCTACCGAAACCGGCGTGTTGGGCACCGTCGAGATATGCGCGACGCCCGGCAGGACCTGCTCCCACTTGGCACTGTCCCAGGTCCAGGCAACCGACAGAACGACCTTTTTGGCAAGAGCATCCTTGAGCGGGGCGAATACCTTCTCGATCATGTACGGTTTGACCGCAGCGACCACGATATCGGATGCGGCGACAACCTCGGCGGCATCGTGGCAGGCGACCATGCCGCGCGCCTCGCAGCGCTCAACCAGCGCGTCGTAGCGACCCGCGCAGGCGCACATGTCGCTCGCAGCTACACCGGCAGCGATCCAGCCATCGGCCATAGCGCTCGCCATATTGCCAAAACCGACAAATCCAATCTTCATATCACATAGTCCTTTCAGACACATTCCTCAAAACGAAAGGTATTGTCCCACGCCATTGTTTCGTATTGCCGACCTATTTGTGATACGGCTCGCCACGGCTGATCTTGCAGGCACGGTAAATCTGCTCTAGCAGCACCACGCGCGCCAGGTTATGCGGCAGGGTAATGCGTCCAAAACTGAGCATCTCGTCGGCGCGTGCGCGCACGTCATCGCTCACGCCGTCCGAACCGCCGATTACAAAGGCAATGTCGCTACTGCCTCGCAGCATAAGATCGTCGAGCCTCGCCGAGAGCTCCTCACTCGAACGCTCCTTGCCCTCAATGGCCAGCAGGATCACATGCGCTCGAGACGGCAAGGCAGCAAGAATCGCCGCCCCCTCCTTGTCACGCGCAGCATCCACACCGCCCGCCTTAGCCGGGTCGATATCGGCCACCTCGCGGATATCCACCTTGGCATAGGCACCCAGGCGCTTGGTGTACTCAGCGCACGCGTCCTTCCAAAAGCGCTCCTTGAGCTTGCCAACACAAACGACGGTGTATTTCACGCGCGCCTACTCCTTCGAATCGTTTTGAACTTTGCCGGCAGCCAGCATCTGCTCGAACATAGAGGCCGACTGCGAGAAGTCGCTCGGCAGCACGACCGTCGAGTTTTTGCCCGTACGTGCGAACTCCGTCATCATCTCGGTCCACTGCGTAAACATGAACAGCTGGTTGGCCTCATCGTTGCCAACGCCTGTCTCCTGGATAATCTCAAGCGAATCCTTGATGCCCAGCGCGATGGCCTTGCGCTGGTTGGCGATGCCTTCGCCTGCCTTTTCCATCGCCTCGGCCTCGGCGGTCGCCTCGGTGACGCGCTTGATGCGGTCGGCCTCGGCGAGCTCCTGCGCGGCAGCGCGCTTGCGCTGGGCGGCGTTGATGTCGTTCATGGAGTTCTCGACCTCGGTCGGCAGTGCGATTTTGGTGATGAGCGTCGACACGAGGGTGAAGCCGTAGGCGGCCATCTGCTCGGAAACGGTAGCGTTGACATCCTTGGCGATGTCATCCTTCTTGGCAAAGACCTCATCGAGTGTGTAGACGGGGATGGAGGAGCGCAGGGCGTCGGTGATGAAGTCGCGCATCTGGTCGACGGGCTCCTGCAGCATGTAGTAGCTCTTGTAGATGCCCGAATCTGCCGGGCCGGCGCCCATGTCGTAGCTCACGTGGTACTGAGCGGAGACCTCAAGGCCGATGGTCACGTTGTCCTGGGTCTTAACGTCGATGCCAAAACCGTTTTTCATGGTGCGCAGGCTCACCGTGGCGGCCTTGCGGTCGATCACGGGCACCTTCACGTGGAAGCCCGCGTTGACGATACGATTGAACTTACCCAAGCGCTCGATGATCACAGCGTGCTGCTGCTCAACGACGTAGCAGGCGTTGGGAAGCAACAGCAGCAGGATGATGATGGGAATCAAAAGGCTCGTAAGGGCAGCGATGATACCGGAAAACAGCATGGTCTCTCCTCTGATAGGCACACGTTGCCATTAGGATACCCGTCCAAGGAGATCGTGCATAACAAAAAAGCCCCCATTGCTGGGAGCTCTTTCATTTAATGGTGCGGGCGAAAGGACGTCCGCGTATCCGCTTCGCGGATCCGCACCGGCATCGGCCGCCTGCCGGCGTCCTTGCCAGCTCGCTAAAAACGCTCTGCGTTTTCTTGACGCTCGCTCCTTCGCAGGTTCAAGTCCCCGCGATGGGCACATAACAAAAAAGCTCCCATTGCTGGGAGCTCTTTCATTTAATGGTGCGGGCGAAAGGACTTGAACCTTCATGGGGTTGCCCCCATACGGACCTGAACCGTACGCGTCTGCCAATTCCGCCAC
>CABRFW010000181.1 GCA_902470265.1 uncultured Collinsella sp. | reverse complement strand
GCTGGTGCTCCAGCCGAGGAACTCATGCCCCTCCCAATCGGGAACCTCGCTCGTCACTATGACCTCAGAGCCCGTCTTGCCAGCGGTGGGATCGATGGAGCCGGGGGCACCGTTCAAATTGTACGACAGCTGATCATCCGCGGAACTCTCAACAACCTTCAGTGGAATGATCTCGTAGCCTATCACTTTATCATTGTTGTCACATATCTCATGAACAAGGTACGTCGTTCCCCCCGGAATGCCACTGATGGGATCCTTGGCGTTGTGGGTCGGCTGATTGGCTACGCTCACGCTGTCGTTAGTGAAGTACCACCAATGCCTAGGTTTGTTGCATGCTGCGCCGGTATCGCTAACCTGACCGTCGGATCCAATTACTGCCGACGGGAGAACTGTCGCATCGGGAAACATTTTTTTAAGCTGCTCGAGCGTCTTCCCTTCGAGAAGAGAGGGGTCGACTTGTCCATCCAGTCCTCCCTTTTCTCCCACCTTATATACAGGCAGCTCTTCTTCAGATGAGATCCGCGGCACGGCGAACGTAATCGGCTGCTCTGCGACCAGGTTGTCCTTCTGCTCGCCGTCGCCCTCGGTTTCAGTTTCCGTTCCGCTCACCTCCTCCTCGGGATCGCCAGACTCGGGCTGCACCTCAACGGGGGCGCCCTCGTTCTCCGAGCCCTCCGTCGGAGACTCCGTCTCCTTCTCGAGCTCGCCGGCCTCGTCCTCGGGCTGCACCTCGTCCCCGGGCTCGGCGGCGGGCTCGACGAACTCGATCGCCTCGCCCTCCTCGTCCTCGGCGTTGGCGTAGTCCGTGAACATGGTCACGTTCAGGAACGAGAACACCAGCAGCACCGACAGCAAGACTGACAGGAACTTGCCCTCCGTGGTGTTTCTTGCGTCCATGAACCGCGCTATGGTCCGCATACTCCGCACCTTCCTTCTGCTCCGTTTCCTACTACTTTTAAATACCGGCTTGGAGACCGGACATTTAAACCAGCTTTCCGAGGGACGAAGTGCATCCCCCGATGCGGCACCTGATGCTCGGGCGCCGAGGCACTCGTCCCTCCTCGCGGGCTTTTGTTGACAACTTGTAAACAAGTCATCGGAGAAGCGCTCGAAAAGGCTTTTTCGTCACCTTTTCGACACGCAAATTGCACCCGCGCGTTACTAGTGCCTAGAATCACTTTATTGATCTGGGCTTTTTTATTGCCTCCTGCGCGCTTGTCCGATGATGATTCCGCGCGTCGCCGATACTCATTCCACGCGTTGCCGATAGCCTAAGGCTCTTTCCTCCTCCACTTCCTTTCCTAGAATTCACCTGGGTGCCAAAAGGGCGCCTATGGCCATCTAGGGAAAGGAAAGAAGAATGGTCAAGTACAGAGAAATCCTCCGATTGATCGCGATGGGGGTGAGCCAGGAAAGCGTCGCCTTCTCTTGCGGCTGCGCGCAATCGACCGTCTCGGACGTTATCCGAGCGGCACGAGCGCGCGGCCTTTCCTGGCCGCTCCCGGAGGAGATGGACGATGCGGCGATCCGGTCCGTTATCTACCCGAAGAGGAGCCGCAAGGCCACGGACAAGGCCGCCATCGACTTCGAGCATGTGGCCCGGGAGCTTGGACGGCGCGGCATGACGCTGTCGCTTCTGTGGAACGAGTACTGCGATTCCGCCGTGTCGCGGGGCGAGGAGCCCTACATGTACTCGGCCTTCTGCAGGGAGTACAGGAAGTGGGCGCAGGCCCACGACATCCGCATGCGCATCGACCACAGGCCGGCCGAGACCATCCAGGTGGACTGGGTCGGGGACACGGCGGAAGTGGTCGATCCCGATACGGGCGAACTTCTGAGGGTCTACGTGTTCGCGGGATGCCTGCCCTACTCCAACTACCTGTTCGCCGAGGGATTCTACAGAACCGACGAGCAGGCCTGGATCGACGCCCATGCCCATATGTTCTCCTTCTTCGGCGGCGCGACCCCCGTTCTCGTGCCGGACAACTGCAAGACCGCGGTGTCCAAGAACACCAAAGAGGCGCTCATCGTCAACGAGCAGTACCGCCGCATGAGCGAGCACTACGGGTGCGCCGTCGTGCCCGCCAGGGTCAGAAGGCCCAGGGACAAGGCGAGCGTGGAGATGGGAGTCGGCCTCATCGAGCGCCAGGCCATGCTCGCGCTGAGGGGAAGGCGGTTCATGTCCCTCGGCGAGTTCAACTCGGCCCTTGCGGACCAGGTCGCCGCCATCAACTCGCGCCCCTTCCAAAGGCGCGAGGGCAGCAGGGAGAGCGTATTCCTCGCCCAGGAAAAACCGCTGCTCATCCCGCTGCCGGCGACTCCCTACGAGATGACGGCCCGCAAGGAGGTCACCGTCAATTTTAACTACCACGTGTGCTTCGACGGCTGCTGGTACTCGGTTCCGTTCGAATTCGTGAAGCGCACGGTCGCCGTGGTCGCGACGGCGAGGACCGTGTCGGTGATGGCGGACGGCACGCGGATCGCCATGCACGAGCGCGCTCACCGCAAGGGCGAGTACCGCACCAACCCCGACCACATGCCGGATGCCCACAGGGACTACGCCGAATGGGACGGCGCGCGGTTCAGGTCGTGGGCCGAGAGCATCGGGGAGGCCACCGCGCGGGCGATCGGGGCCATCCTGTCGTCGCGCAGGATCGAGCAGCAGTCGTACCGCTCGTGCCGCGCCGTGCTCGCCCTGGAGAAGACCTATGGAGGGGAGCTTTTGGAGGAAGCGTGCCAAAAGGCCCTTCTCAGGACGCAGAGGCCCAGCTACAAGACTATAAAGGGCGTAATAGCGGCACTTGCCCGGGAAGTCGGGCGCACCGACGAGGCGGCAGGCGCCTATCTGAGGGGCCAGGACTACTACCGAAAGATCGAGAGCGCAGGCGCCGACAACGGCGAGAAAGGCGGACGATGATGGCGAGCCAATCGACTATGGACAAGCTGCACGACATGAGGCTGTCGGTGATGGCCCGGGCCTATCGCGACCAAGAAGAGCTTCCCGCGGCATCAGGATTGAGCTTCGACGAGCGCCTCGCCATGATCGTCGACGCCGAATGGGACTCGCGCAGGACCAACAAGCGCCTTCGGCACCTGAGGCAGGCGGGCTTTCCCGAGCAGGATGCGAATATCGCCGATGTCCGCTACGATGACGACCGAAAACTCGACCGCGCCCAGATGGTCGAGCTGTCCAACTGCTCGTGGATCGCGAGCAGGCGCAACATCATCGTCACAGGGGCGAGCGGAGCCGGCAAGACCTGGATATCCAACGCCCTTGGAGTGGCTGCCTGCAACGCGTTCTACACCGTGCGCTACACCAGGCTGCCGGAGCTGCTGGACGAGCTCACCGTCTTCAAAGACGAGGAATGGCTCAAGCAGCGCAAGAAGTACATCAAGTGCGATCTGCTGATCATCGACGATTGGCTGCTGGAGCAGGTCAAGCCAAATGAGGCCAGGGAGATTATGGAGGTAATCGAGGCGAGGGACAGGACCGGATCGCTCATCCTGTGCTCGCAGTTCCCGCCGTCGGCATGGCACGCGAACCTGGGCAACGGGGCCATTGCCGACGCCGTCATCGACCGCGTGGTGTGCAAGTCCTACACCATCCACATTGCAGGCGAGGAATCTATGCGCAAGCGGATGAGAGGAATGGAATAGGAGCAAACCGACGAAGAGCGGGAGGGGTCGAAACGGCCCCTCCCGATTATCGGCGCTGCATGGAACAGGCATCGGCGCTGTGGACATACATCATCGGCGTAGCGTGGAACAGTCACCGCTCAGGCGTACCGTACGCA
>CABRFW010000180.1 GCA_902470265.1 uncultured Collinsella sp. | reverse complement strand
CGCTGGCAGCGCGAGAGGATGGTCTCCAGAATCTTTTGCGGGTCGGTGGTGCACAGCACAAAGATCACGTGCGCCGGTGGCTCCTCGAGCGTCTTGAGCAGCGCGTTAAACGCCGCCGTCGTGAGCATGTGGACCTCGTCGATGATATAGATCTTGTACTTGCCACGTACCGGGGCAAAGTTGACGGAGTTGATGATCTCCTCGCGTACGTTATCCACGCCCGTGCGGGAAGCGGCATCGAGCTCATAGACGTCCGGGTGGTTGCCCTCGGCGATGAGCTCGCACTCCTCGCAGGTGCCGTCGGGCATGCAGCCGCTCGCACCCTCGGCACGCGCCGCCTCGGCATTGCGGCAGAGCAGCGCCTTGGCAAGGATGCGCGCCATGGTGGTCTTGCCCGTGCCGCGCGGACCGCAGAACAGGTAGGCATGGGACAGGCGCCCCTCGGTGATGGCGTGCTCGAGCGTCGAGACGATATGCTGCTGGCCCACCACGGACTCGAAGGTGAGCGGGCGATACTTTCGGTACAACGATTCCATGGGTGCTCCCCCGGGTATACTGAGTCTTGTTGCCGCGGTGACCATGCGGTCGCACGGCATACTGCATTCCATAATAACCCGTACGGCGAGCCCGCCGCGATAGGAGTCCAAAGAGCATGGCAGACGCAGAGAGCAACCTCGTCCCCTCCGAAGCAGCCGACCAGGTCGAGGTCGCGCTCGAGGAGCAGGCCGCAGCCGACGACGGCATCCTGTACCTCAACGAGTACCAGTACGAAAACGACCTGGTCACCGACTTCGCCCGCCTGGTCGCCTCGCCCAGGCGTCGCGGCTCGCTGTATGTCGCCGCGGCAATTGCCGCGCTCATCGGCATCGGCATGCTGGTGGCCGGCGGCAACTGGATCAAGTTTGGCGTCGTCCTGATCGTGTTCGGCGCCTTTTTGGCCTGGTGGAGCAAAAACCTGCACCACACCCTCGCCCGCGACTTTATCGACGCCGTTGAGGCCGACGAGTCCATGGGTGGCCGCTATCGCCGCGTCGCCGCCAACGAGGACGGCCTGATGGTTTGGGGCAAGAGCGGCAAGTCACAGTTCTTCCCGTTTGACAAGCTCGACCACGTGCTCGACGGCGAGCGCATCTTTGTGGCCATGTTCGCCGACCAGGGCGTGACGATCCCTAAGGACACCTTTGTCCGCGGCGATGCCGAGCAGTTCGGTCCCTTCCTCAAGGCGCGCATCAACAAAAAACTCCGCATCGAGACCAAGAAGAAGAAAATGAAGGCCGAGAAGGCCGCCGCCGAGGCCAAGCAGGGCAACAAGGCCGACAAGCCCCAGGACAACAAGGGCAAACAGCGCAAGCAGAAGAAGAACAAGAAAAAGCGCTAAGGCCAAGCCAGGCAGGCAGCCTCGCATCCCGCTATCCTCCCCATGCACCCGAGCGTGCTACACTAGCAGCATCTATGCCACCGCGAACGGCTCGGCTCCGCGCCCGCCACTCGCAAACGAACTTTAAACGCACGAGGGTTGGCCATGCCGCTTTTCTCGCAACATACCGCCCGGTTCTCGCCGGACGTTCCTTTGGAGGGCACCAGCTCTCGCGAGCTGCTCAAGCGGTACCAGCCGCTCGAGACACTTGCGACCGGCGGTTTTGGCTCCATCGAGATCTGCCGCGACACACACCTGCGCCGCCGCGTCGCCATTAAACGCATCCCCCTTATCAACGGTGCCGGCATGCCCGCTAGCGACATCATGGATGTCCTGCGCGAGGCGCACACTGCCGCCATGCTTCAACATCCCAACATCGTGCAGGTCATCGACTTTACGCACGACACAGCCTATGCCTACCTGGTTATGGAATATGTCGATGGCATGTCGCTGGCCGAGTTTTTGCACCGCGTGGACGGCCACTCACTTACCTTTGACGAGGCCGCGGCCATTGCCGATGCCCTGGGCCAGGCGCTCACCTTCGCCCATAGTAATGGCGTACTCCACCTGGACATTAAGCCCGCCAACGTGCTCATCGACCACTCGGGCAATGTAAAGCTCACCGACTTTGGCATGGCGCGACTGTCGTCCGCCGGTGGCTTTGGCGGCTCGCGCGGCGGCACCATCGGCTACATGCCGCCCGAGCAGCTCGATATCGAGACCGGCACGGTCGATGAGCGCGCCGATGTCTTTGCCCTCGCCTGTGTGATCTACGAGGGCTTGTGCGGCAGCGCTCCCTTTACGGCGGCCACGCCCGCCGACTCGCTCGACCGCATCATCGGCGGCGCCACCTATCCCAGCGAGCTGATACCACACTTTCCCCCGGGAGCCGAGGCCGCGCTCATGAGCGCGCTCTCCCCCATGCCGCAGGACCGCCCCAACAGCATCGAGGCATTTTGCGACCAGCTCCTTGCCGGTCTGGGCAGCGTGCGCGAGGGCCGTCGCAGCCTGGAGCAAATGGTTGGCGAGCTTTCGGATGACGAGCATGAGCTCGACGATATCGAGCCGTCGCACTACGAAGGCGACGCCATCGAGGTCGACCCCGCACTCGGCTGGGCGGGCATGCGCTGGAGCCATGCGCGTGACTACACCATGCACGCTATCTCGGCGCTAACGTGTGGCACCTTTAGCTTTTTGCTGATGCAAACGGCCGGAGTCGCGGCGCTTCCCGGCCTGGTCATTGCGGCTATCGCGATCGGAGCGGCGGCTGGTCTGGCCCCCCAGATCGGCTCGGCCATCTCGGCTGTGGGCTTTTTGGTGCTCATGGCCAACGCCACCATGCAGGCGCAGGGCATCCTGTCGATGTTGCCGGTCGCGGTGATCTTTGCCGCTGCCATGTCCGGTTGGTGGATCGCCTGGGGTCGTACCGAGGCTGCCGCGAGCGCCGCGCTCACCTGTGCGCTCGCGCTTGGCTGTCTGACCGGCAATACCTTCCTGGCAGCTGGGGTCGCCGCCGGCGTCGCATCAGTTTGGCTCGGCCCGGCAAGCGCCGCCGCGGCAACGGGCATGGGCGCGCTTTTTGCCCGTCTGGCCACGGTCGCGCTTTCAGCCGGAGGCGTGCTGGGGCTCGGTAACGTTGCCGCAGCGCTGGGAGACCCGCTCCTTTGGGCTGCCTTTGTGCTGGTCGCGGCAACTGCCGCAGCGTCATCCGCGCTGCTCAATGCCCATGCCAAGCGTGCCGATCAGGGCTCAAACCTTGCCGCAATCGCCGCCATAGCTGTCACCGGCATCGGCTGCGCAGCGGCGTCCTGTCTTGCACACCATATGGAAATTGCCAGCCTTGCAGCCGCGGTCGTCGCCAAGGCGGCGGTTGCGGGAACCCTATCCTCTATAATCGTTGGAATATGCCTATATTTGCTCGGATACCAAAGAACCTATACGGAGAGTGATCTTTCGTGAACTTCCTGAACATCTTCGAGGACCACGTGGCCGGCATCTTCGGTGCCACCCGTGCCCCGTTCTCCTTTAAGAAGCTTGCCAAGCAGGCCGCTCGCGACATGGAGGATCAGACTCTGGTGATCAACGGCGTCAACACGGCGCCGGCACTCTATACCATCCTTATCGCCGCCGACGACGATCCCATGCTCGCCCCGTTCTACCCCGAGCTTTCACGCGAAGTCCGCGAGTTTGTGAAGGCACAGGCCGAAAAGCGCCGCTATGTCTTTGTCGGCGAGCCCCTCGTGCGCTTTATGATCGATCCGCAGCTGCGCGCCGGCAAGTTCTCGGTCTTTGCCGAGAACGTCGATGCCCCCACGCTCGGCCGCCTGTACGAAGAAGAGCGTGCCTATCAAAACGGCCTGGGCCAGAACAACTCCGCGGC
>CABRFW010000179.1 GCA_902470265.1 uncultured Collinsella sp. | reverse complement strand
TGTTTCGTCATACGCTCATAGTGGAAGCCGATGCCACAGGACGACGAAGGCCTTGGGCAACGGATGAGCTGCAAGCGAAAGGAGCGGTGAGGATGATGAAGCCCATGACGAAGAAGCTGCTGTTAGGAATTCCCACCGTGACGCTTTCGGCCGTGCTGGCGTGTACGGTGGCCGGCTGTGGCGGTAGTGCTCCGAGCGGCTCGGCTGGCAGTTCGGGCGGCAGCGCGCCTGTGCAGGAAAAGCCCAAGGCCTATGATTCGCAGACGGTCGAGGTGGCAGGCATTACCTATGAGTCGGTGGCTCACGGTACGTTCTATCGCGGCGATGCCAAGCTGCAGGACGGCTTTTACCTGCACATCAAGATCACCAACAACAACACAAAGAACAGGACGTTCAGTTCCTTTAACGTGCATGCTGCCCAGGGTGATCTTGAGGCAGGCGACCCGTTGTTTACTTCCGGCAAGGCGGCCGTGCTCGACTACGTTGCAAGCGAGGCTCCCGATGAGCTGCACGAGGGCATCGACCTTTCCGAGAGGCCAGATATCGGCCCGGGCGAGACCGTTGAGTACGTGTATTTCTGGGCGCCCAAGACGGCGTACTACGGGCCCATCACTGTCGAGTTCGTAGACGCTTATGCCCCCGCCAAGAATCATGAGGCCATGCACTTTGACACCACGGGATGCGAGACCAAGGAGTTCAAGGCGGCCGGCGGTGTGGCCGATTCTGGTGACGCGGCCAATATGACCGGCATCGATTGCGCATCGTACAGTATCGAGGCCGCCGATGGGTACACGCTGGATTCGTCCAACGAAGAGCACGAAAAGGCAGACTTCTTCCACGACGAGACTGGAGGACGCCTGAACATCAGCATCTTCCCGCGCTCGCCGGAGGAAGAGGTTGCAAGCCTAGAGCAGATCTACGAAGGCAAGGAGACAACAACCGACCAGGTCGAGTACAACGGCATAACGTGGCTGCGCTTTACCGGTCCCGACAACGGCCATACACTGTTTGCGACGGCTCCCGCAACGGGTGAAACCGTCCGCGTGTCGATCGGCTGGAAGATCGACTGGGATGCTGCCGTGCCCATGATGGAGGCGCTGAAGCTCAAGTAACGCCGCGAGTCTCACGTCAGGCGACTCAGGGCTGGCTCCGAGTTATCAGGGCCAGCCCTTTTGGTGTTCGATGAGCCGAGTCGGCGTCTCTCGCAAAGGTAACTGGGAGCTAGCGAGGCGTATCCGAATTGACCTCATCGGCGGTGTCGTTTTCGAGCGCCGTGCGGCGGGCGCTGTAGGCGACAAGGCCGGCACCAGCTGCGGCGAGTGCTGCTGCGGCTGCCGTAAGGGGAGCGTTGACATCGCCCGTGCCCGCAAGCGCGCCCGCTTTTCCGGAGCGCTTGTTAGTGCCGTGGTCCTTGCCACTGCTGGAGCTGCTTCCGCCGGAGCCGCCGCCCTTGTCAGTACCGCCGCCACTCGTGCCGCCATCGCCGTCGACCGTCATCGGGGCGTCGTGAAGTTCCGTCGTATCCGCGTTGTCGCATACGCCGACCTGAACTTCTGAGCGTTCGCATGCCGCGTCGGGCACATGAAGCTCGTGCAGCACGGCACCCAGCGCCGAGTTTGCGCCCGGTCGAATTTCCTCGAGCGTTACGGGATCGAGCGCCACCAGATTACGCGCCTTCGCATATAGCGTTACGCGTTTGCCCACCTCGTCGCTCCAACTCTCGGGGATGGCGAAGCTCATGCGGAACTGTGCCGTGCAACCCGGTGCCAGCACGGCGTTGCCACTGTCGGCTACCAGCGGGTGCGTTGCAAAATGTGCGCCCAGCGTCTCGAGCGTGTACTTCACGTGTGTCATGTCGTTGGCCGAAGCGTCCTCGGCAAGCTCTGGATCGTAGATCGATGCCATGCGTGCGTTCACTCCGAACCCGATGGATGCGCTGGAGAACGGCTGACTGGAGCCCTCTCGGTACAGATCGATCGTGCCGGCGGTCAGCAAGGTGTTGCCGTCGTTTCGCACCGTGACCATGAAGGATTCGCCTGCTGCTCCGGGCACCACCGCGCCCGAGGTAGCGACTGCGCCCGTCGGAGTGGCACACGCCACCAAGGGCACTTCGATGCCGTGTAGTTCTGCCTCGCTCTTCTCCGCGCTCACAATGTGCGTTGCGAGCGCGGAGAGCATGCTCCCCGACGTCAAAAATGTCGTTATCTGATCGACGGGATGGTCCAGCTCGCACATCACGAACGGCTCCGTGAACAGATCGCCTGCCAAGGTGCTGGCGAAGATGCGGAAGTGCTTGCCCATCACTGCTACCGGGTTGCCTTCTTCGTCGTAGGTTTGTCCCACCTTGCCATCGGTGTTCTCTACATAGAGCACGCACCTGCCGTTGTTGCTTACGCTGAACGATGCCGGGCCGCAGCCTGCGGCACCCACGGGCTGCGTTGCAAATACCGGTGCGCCTCGCGTCCAAGTAATATGCTGCAGTTGCTCGTTGACGGTAGCCAAAAAGCCCGTGTGCTGCGGCCACGGCACCGCGTGGGGTACTGTGGCATCTGGCGACATAACGCCCCAGCCCGCAATGGACTGGCCGATCACGGCGTACGATGCACAGCCACAACCGCCTGCGGTCTCGTATGCAACGGGCACCACCATTTTGCCGTTGATATTCTCGGGCGCGCCGAGCTCGATGCTCGACGGTGCCTGCGGAAAGCGGAGAACTTGGCGGAACGTCAGGCTGTCGCCTGAAACGTCCGACCACAGGGTAAAGCACTCCAGCGCAACCTCGGCCTCGCTGCCGAGCGCCTTTTCTGTGGTGGTTCCGCGGCGGTGGAGGTAGGCGCCCGACAGGCGCCCGTTGACAAGTGTCTTGCCCACCGTGATGCGTGGGCACTGCAGGCAATGGTAGCCATCCTCCTGAAGGCGGCCGCGCAAGATGCTGCGCCACGACGTGTGCGATACCACGCGAACTCCGTCGTTGCTTATGCGCAGGCGCACAACGGACAGTATGCCGGCTGTGCTTGATATATCGAAAAGGGTGTCGTCGCCGGCGGGGCGCTCGCCCGAGACCAGCAGCACGTAGGCGTCCTGGTTTCCTCTTCCGTCCGTATATTCCACTACGTCGAAGTCGTAATCGTATATGCTGTCGCGCTCCACGTCGCCCTCGCCAAACCCAAGGGGAAAGTCCACAGGCGTGGGAGCGGACCACGTTCCGTTTGCCTTTGTGTGTACCACCAGGCGCGAGCGACCATTGTCGCCGTAGCGCACCGAGGCGATACGGAACAGGCATTCTACGCCGGCAATCATTGCCAGCTTCATGTGGGCTTCGCTGAGCACGCCAGCAAACAGCACGTTGTCGCTCGAGGGCTTGATGCCGCCACGCTCGTCCTCCGACACGCCGGAAGAATCGGCGTTCGGGTCGGCAACGGTGTTCGTTGCCTGACCGATGTAGGTGTACTCATACATCGGCACGGCGTTTTCGTCGTTCTCTATCAGTGCATGGACGAAATGCTCGATCTGTCCCGTGTCGTCGCTTTCTGCATCCGCCTCGAGCTCAATGCGCGTGACCGCTTGATCCCAATCGCGCACGACAGGCGCGGTGTTTACGGCAGTGGCCTTAACCTCGGCGCGTGCGAGCAGTTCGGCGTTGGTGACGATGGTGGCCGATGCGATAAATTGCGGCACACCACACGCCTCGGCGTTGCCGGCCGAGCCGAAGCAGGCATCCAGCGTATAAGGCGTATCTCCATCCAATGCGAGCTCAGAGCGCTGGAGCACATACTGGTCGCCATTGTTCACCGACATAT
>CABRFW010000178.1 GCA_902470265.1 uncultured Collinsella sp. | reverse complement strand
CTCGCTGCGCAAAAGGCGGCAGGGCGCGACATCCGCATCGTCTATTCCCCGCTCGACGCGCTCGACATTGCCGAGCAAAACCCCAATCGTCCGGTCATTTTTATGGGCGTGGGCTTTGAGACCACGACGCCCACCATCGCCGCCGCCATCCTGGAGGCCGAGGCGCGCGGGCTTTTGAACTTCTCGGTCTATTGCGCCCACAAGACCACGCCGCCAGCGTTGCGCGCCATCGCCAACGACCCCGAGACCGCCATCGACGGCTTTATCCTGCCGGGCCACGTCGCCACCATCACGGGCTTGGCACCCTTTGGCTTTTTGGTCAACGAATTCGATACCCCGGGCGTGGTCACGGGATTTGAACCGGTCGATATCCTGCAAGGCATCTGCATGCTGGTCCAGATGGTTGTCGAGGGCGGGCCCGCGATTGGCAACGCCTACCGCCGTGGCGTCAACGCAGACGGCAACCCCGTGGCGCGCCAGCTGGTCGAGCAGGTGTTTAAGCCGTGCGACACCACGTGGCGCGGACTGGGGCCGATTGCCAACTCGGGCCTTTCCATCCGCCCCGAGTTCTCGCGCTTTGATGCCCGCACCCGCTTTGACGTGCCCGTCGAGGAGACGGTCGAGCCGCGTGGGTGCCGCTGCGGCGACGTGCTGCGCGGGGCCATTACGCCGAGCAGCTGCCCGCTCTTTGGCCGCACCTGCACGCCCGAGCACCCCGTCGGCCCGTGCATGGTGAGCTCCGAGGGCAGCTGCGCGGCGTACTACCGCTACCGCGACTAGTCCGGACGCACCCGCACACCGGCACCACCCACGATTGGAGTTTTGAATATGTCCCATAGCATCACCGATAGCACCGTCCTGTTGGGCCACGGCTCTGGCGGTCAGATGATGAAGCGCATCATCGATGAGGTCTTTCTGGATGCCTTTGGGTCGCCCGAGCTGCTCGAAGGCAACGACGCCGGCGTGGCCGCGCTGCCCGCGAGCGGGCGCATCGCCATGTCGACCGACAGCTTTGTAGTCTCGCCGCAGTTCTTCCCCGGTGGCAATATCGGCCGCCTCGCCGTGTGCGGAACCGTCAACGACGTCGCGACCTCGGGCGCCAACGTGCGCTACCTATCGTGTGGCTTTATCCTCGAAGAGGGCTATCCCATGGATAAGCTCCGCCAGATTGTGCAGACGATGGCCGAAACGGCGCGTGAGGCGGGCGTGTCCATAATCACGGGCGACACCAAGGTGGTCGAGTGCGGCGGGGCCGACGGCGTCTATATCAATACCGCCGGCGTGGGCGAGGTTCCCACGGGCATGGCGCTCAGCGGCGCCAACTGCCAGCCCGGCGACGTCATCCTGGTGTCGGGCACACTGGGCGACCACGGCATCGCCATCATGAGCCAGCGCGAGGGCTTGGCGTTTTCGAGCACGATTGAAAGCGACGCCGCGCCGCTCAACCACCTGATTGCCGACGTTTTGGCCGCAGCGCCCGACACGCGTTGCTTTCGCGACCCCACGCGCGGTGGTCTGGCGTCCACACTCAACGAGTTTGCCCAGGCCAGCGGTGTTGCCATGGAGGTCGACGAGGATGCCGTGCCCGTGCGTCCCGACGTGCAGGCCGCCTGCGAGATGCTCGGCTACGATGTGCTGCAGGTGGCAAACGAGGGCAAGATGGTTGCCGTCGTGCCGGCCGAGCAAGCCGATGCCGCGCTGAGCGCCATGCGCGCCGCCCGCTACGGCGAGAATGCCGCCATCATCGGTCGCGTGCTGCCGCTTGAGTCAGGCGCCCGTCCCGCCGTGCGCGTGCGCACCGGCTGGGGCTCGACTCGTATCCTCGACATGCTCGTGGGAGAGCAGCTGCCGAGAATTTGCTAGGGCGGAACCGCACGGTCGGCGCGATGCGGCTTGATATCCCTGGAGATGTTCAGATTCCAAGCTCGCCCAACGCGGAAGCCCAGTATTATGAGGTGCGTTTTTAAAGCCAATGACGGGAGCTTTCATGGCAGCAGCTTTTTCCCATGTGATCTTTGATCTGGACGGCACCATCCTCAACACGCTCGAGGACCTGGCGGCCGCCGGCAACCATACCTGCGAGACGCACGGCTGGCCCACGTTTGCCGTAGACGAGTACCGCTACAAGGTGGGAAACGGCATGCTCAAGCTGGTTGAACGCTTTATGCCCGCCGAGTACGCGGGAGACAGCCGTATGTTTGAGCAGACGCTTGCCGAGTTTAGGGCTTACTACGGCGAGCACAAGGAGGACCACACTGCCCCCTATGCCGGCACGATCGAGATGCTCGACCGCCTGCGCGCCGCGGGTGTGCAGCTTGCCGTGCTCACTAACAAGGACCACGTCTCGGCGGCTCCGCTTATCGAGAAGTATTTTGGTTCCGAGCGCTTTGCGCTGGTACAGGGCCGTGTCGATGCGTTTCCACCCAAGCCCGAAGCACCCGTCACGCTGCATGTGATGGAGGAGCTGGGTGCCGATCCGGCAACCACACTCTATGTGGGCGATTCCAATGTCGATATCCTGACCGGCCACAACGCCGGCCTTAAGAGCGCGGGCGTCAGCTGGGGCTTCCGCGGCCGCGCAGAGTTGGAAGCCGCCGGCGCCGACTACGTGGTGGACACCCAAGCAGAGCTCGCGGCGCTGGTGCTGGGCGAGTAACCGCTCATCCCTTCCACGGGTAGCTAATGTGGGACGGGACTCTTTTAGCTGCCCCCGCAACAAAGAAATGTCCCCGACTGCCGGCAGAAAAGGAACGTCCCCAAGTGCCGCCTTCGACAGCGATGGCAACGCCACAGGCACAAGTGCCACTTTAAGCCAGCCAAGGGAACGCCGTTGTTTTGGCAACGACAGCGAAAGCCCGCCAGAGCGAGCAAGGTGCCTTGAAACAAGGCGGCATTGACCTTCTGGTCATGCCGCCGAAGTTGAAAGGCAGATTGCCGCTCTGGCGGGCTTGCAGCGTCGAGCAGTTGCGGCGTTTGGTAAAACGCCGCAACGAACTAGCTCATCATCGCATTCATCATCTCGGTGGTTGCGGAATCGTCGGCAGACCACTCGTTATCCTCGTTGGCGGAATACTTAAAGGTGACCTTGGTGTCCTTGGTCTTAGCGGCCTTGGTCACGTCGACCATGACCTGGCCGGCCATCTTGTACAGGTCATCCTCGGAAGGCATCGTATCGAGTGCGGCGACCTTCTCCTGATACTGGGTGGCGAAATCTTCGACGATCTTATTCATGGACTTGCAGGTGATGGTAACCTCGGCGGTCGCGGTGCCCTTGTCCTCATCGACCGTCACATCACCGATCTTGTAATCAAAACCCTCGAGATAGCTCTTGGCGTACTCCTTGGGATCGATGCCCAGCTGCTCAAACTCGTCGCCCGAAGCCTCTTCCAGACCGGCAAGGAAGTCATCGCCGCCGTTCTTGATCTCGTCAAACTGGCTCGTAAGGTCGTTGGTGATGAGCTCTTCCACCGAAGGCCCTCCGCAGCCGGAAAGCAAAACCACGCACGCGACCAGGGCAGCCATCAGGGGCGCAAGCAGCAGCTTCTTTTTCATGACATTCCTCCAAACAAGCGGCGCCGCGTTCCCTGCGCAGCGCACGTCGTAACAGCAAGTCCATATTAGCGGCCCGGCCCAACCCCCTGCGTCGCAAAAGCGCAGGCGGCTCAATTTGACGAACGAATGGCCCGTAAAGCAAGCCCCCTGCAATAAAATGCGCCTGCTTAGCCAATTAAGACGATATGAGAAAGCCATTTGGGTCGCCTCCCCCGCGGCGCAGCTTCTTTCCGCGGGCTCGGGATGCCACAATGGGCTTTGAGTATCGGCCCG
>CABRFW010000177.1 GCA_902470265.1 uncultured Collinsella sp. | reverse complement strand
ACCAGCTGTCCGGCCTGTTCGTGGCGCTCATCTCGGTGCTCGCGTTTGCCGGCTCGATCTACGGTCTCAACTACTTTGATGAGTACCCGGGCAAAAAGGGCCGCGCCGGCTTCTTCTTTAACACCTTTGTGGCGTCCATGATGCTCGTCATCACCGCCGACAACGTGTTTTGGTTCCTGGTCGCCTTTGAGCTTATGTCGCTGACCTCGTACTTCCTGGTCGTGATCGAGGAGAACGAGAACTCCATCCATGGCGGTTGGCTCTACTTTGTGATCGCGCACGTGGGCTTTGTGCTCATCATGGCGAGCTTCCTCACCATGACCAACTTCGCCGGTGGCTCGTTTGCCTTTGCGGATTTCCGCGCTACGCAGTTTAGCCCCGCGGTCGCATCCGTGTGCTTCGTGCTCGCCTTCTTTGGCTTTGGCGCCAAGGCCGGTATCATCCCGCTGCACGGCTGGCTGCCCAAGGCGCATCCCGAGGCGCCGTCCAACGTGTCGGCCCTCATGTCCGGCGGCATGATCAAGATCGGTATCTTCGGCATCCTCAAGGTGGGCCTCGACCTGCTCTCCGCCTCGGGCGTTCAGGTCTGGTGGGGCCTTATGGTCATGGTCTTCGGTGCGATCTCGTCGGTCCTCGGCGTGGCCTTCGCCCTGCAGGAGCATGACATCAAGCGCCTGCTGGCCTATCACTCCGTCGAGAACATCGGCATCATTCTGCTCGGCGTCGGCGCCTCCATGGCCGCTATGGCGCTCAACTCGGTCGGCATCGCCGTCCTGGCTCTGATGGCCGCCCTCTACCACACGTTTAACCACGCGATGTTTAAGGGCGAGCTGTTCTTGGGCGCCGGTGCGCTGCTGTACTCCACGGGTACGCGCAATATGGAGAAGATGGGCGGCCTGTTCCGTCGTATGCCGGCTACGGCCATCTGCTTCCTTATTGGCGCGCTTGCCATCTCGGCCATCCCGCCCTTCAACGGCTTTGTGTCCGAGTGGTTTACCTACCAGTCGCTCTTTAACGCTGCCATGCAGGGCGACAAGGCCGTCATGATCGTGGCCGTGTTCGCTGCCGTCGCGCTTGCCATTACCGGCGCGCTGGCTGTCACATGCTTCGTCAAGGCCTATGGCGTCTCCTTTGCCTCCGCGCCCCGCTCCGAGGCCGCGGCCAATGCCAAGGAGGTTCCCGCCCCCATGGTGTTTGCGCAGGGCCTGCTCGCGGCCATCTGCGTCGTGCTGGGCATTGGCGCTCCCGTGATCGCGCCCGTGCTGGTCGATGTCGCTGCGTCCGTGCTGCATCCGTACGGTGGCGTGTTTGCCGCCGAGGGCATGGAGCTCATGAACCAGTACTCCGGCGCTGCCACCTCCACGCCCGCGATCGCTATTGCGCTCGTGGTGCTCGTCGGCCTTGCCTGCGGTTATCGCAAGCTCAAGACCGTCGGCAAGGTGCAGAAGTCCCAGCCGTGGGCATGCGGCTATGCTCCCAACGAGCATATGCCCGTCGTGGCCACGACCTTTGCCTCCGAGGTGTCCTGGTTTATGCAGCCGCTCTACACGCTGCGCGACCGCTGCACGGCCGTCTGCTGGTCCATCGCGCACTTCTTCCAGAAGCTCACCGGTGTGGCCGAGGCTGTGGAGCCCGTACCCGACAAGGTTCTCGTCGATGCCCCGCATAAGGGTGTCGAGAAGCTCGCCGACCTCGCGACTAAGCTCGAGGGCGGCAACTACAGCATCTATATCTGCTACATCGTCGCGGCACTCGTGGTGTTCCTCGTGCTCGCCGTGCAAATGGGTTAAGGAGGGGAGAGCATGAACAACATCGTACTTGCCGTTCTGCAGGGCGTGGTCGTTATGGCCGTCGCGCCGTTCTTCTCCGGTCTCGGCCGCGTGATCCGCGCCAAGATGCACAACCGTCGCGGCCCCAGCATCATGCAGGACTACCGCGACCTGGCCAAGCTCTTTGCGCGCCCCGAGTCCCAGAGCGAGGATGCGAGCTTTGCGCTGCGCATCATGCCGCCGCTGTTCTTCGCCGTCGCCTTTATGCTCGCGATGGGTCTGCCGCTCTTTACGGCACAAAGCCCCATCCCGGTCTTTGGTGACGCCATCACCATCATGTATAGCCTGGCGCTCGCCCGCTTCTTCTTCGCCCTCTGCGGTGTGGATTCGTCCAACGCCTACGCCGGTATCGGCGGCGTCCGCGAGCTGCTCATGAGTGTGCTCATCGAGCCGTCCATGCTGCTGGCGCTGTTTGCCGCCGCCCTGGTGTGCGGCTCCACCGACATCGCCACCATGGGCCAGCACATCATGACGGGCGCCATCGACGCGCCGGTCGCTGTGATCCTCGCCGGCATCGCCTTTGCGATTGCCTGCTACATGGAACTCGGCAAGCTGCCGTTTGATCAGGCCGAGGCCGAGCAGGAGCTCCAGGAAGGTCCGCTCGCTGAGCTTTCCGGCCCGTCGCTTGCGATGGCCAAGCTCGCCATGTCCATGAAGCAGGTCCTGGTCGTCGCCTGGTTCTGCGCGATCTTCGTCCCCTGGGGCGAGCCCGCGGCCGTGGGTATCGCGGCCGTTCTGGGCGCGGTCATCTTCCTTGTTAAGTGCCTGATCGACTTTGTCGTATGCGGCGTGATCGAGAACTCCTGCTCGCGCTCGCGTTTTAAGGTGCTTGGCAATCAGACCTGGGCCGTCGTGGGCATCGCCGTTCTGGCGTTTGTCTTCGTGGTCGTCGGCGTGTAGGAGAAGGGAGAAACAATGTCATTTGCAGTCAGTCTGTCCCTTCTCGGCTTGGTCGCTATCGCGGCCCCGATGGTGGCCTCGGTGCTCGTCGCCCTGTTCCCCCGTCCGTACGCCAAGTGGTTCAGCGTTTTGGGTGCCGCCGTCTCGACGGTCTGCACCATCGCCCTCGCCGCGAATTTCGCTGGCGCCGGCATGCCCGACACGCAGGTCCCCCTGATCTCGTTTGGGCAGACCCTCGTCATGGGATTCACCTTCGATCGCATGAGCACGCTGCTCGCGCCCGCCTTTGTGGGTATCGGCCTGCTTGTCGTGATCTATTCGATTCCCTATATGAGCGAGAATAACCGTGAGCATCCCGACGCACCGCGTCGTCGCTTCTACGCGTACCTCGCGACCTTCATCGGCGCCATGGCCGGTCTTGTGTACAGCTCGACCCTTTTGGGCCAGCTCGTGTTCTTTGAGATCACGGGTGCGTGCTCTTGGGGCCTCATCAGCTACTACATGACGCCTACGGCCAAGAAGGCCGGCATGAAGGCTCTGATCATTACGCATATCGGTGCGCTTGGCCTGTATCTGGGCGCCGCCATCGTGTTTGCCCATACCGGTACCTTCGCCATTACCGCGATTGCCGGCCTCGACGCCAAGCTCAAGGCTATCGTTCTTTTGCTCGTGCTGTTTGCGGCCTGGGCCAAGTCCGCACAGGTTCCCATGTACATGTGGCTGCCTTCGGCCATGGAGGCGCCGACGCCTGTTTCGGCCTACCTGCATGGCGCCTCGATGGTTAAGGTCGGCGTGTGCGTGTTCGCGCGTGCACTCGTCTCTGCCGGTGAGATTCCCGAGATCGTGGGTTGGGTCGCCATTATCGACGCCATGGTCACCATGCTCTTTGGCTTCCTTATGTACCTGCCGCAAAAGGACATGAAGCGTCTGCTGGCCTTTTCCACGATCGCCCAGCTCTCCTATGTGTTCTTTGGTCTGGGCCTTTCGGTCTTTGGCAGCCAGCTGGCCTTTGACGGTGCCGTGTGCCACATCTTTAACCACGCTTTCGCCAAGACCCTGTTCTTCCTGATCGCAGGTTCGTTCTCCTTTACGCTCGGCACGCGTATGCTGCCCAAGCTG
>CABRFW010000176.1 GCA_902470265.1 uncultured Collinsella sp. | reverse complement strand
TGGCGGCGGTGGTGACGGCGTTGCTGCTCATCTGCGTCATCGTCATCAATCTTCAACTTGTTTAGGCGCGATTCGGGCGCAAGAAAGGGGTCCCTATGACCGACAACGACCGCACGGCTCAGCTTGAGCGCGCCTGTTCGTATCTCAGGCGCATTCCGGCGTGGTATCTGGCCACGACCGATGCAAGTGACGGGCATCAGCCTCGCGTGAGGCCGTTTTCGTTTGCCATGGTCGATGACGGTAAGTTGTGGTTTTGCACGTCGCGCGACAAGGACGTGTGGGCGGAGCTGAGTGCGAATCCCAAGTTTGAGGTATCGGGCTGGAAGCCGGGGGAATGTTGGATCGTATTGACCGGCGAAGCCGCACTTGAGGACGACGCAGTTGCGAGCGACAAGGTGCGTCAAGCGGGTTTTAAGCACATGGTGGGCATTGGCGAGGAACACGAGAGTGCCAACGACGGCCGCCTTGCTTTCTTTTCGGTCCGCAATATTGCCGCGCGCTTCTGTGATATCGACGGCAGCGAGGAGCGTCTGGAGCTCTAGCTCGCACAAACCAGGTTCCCAAACTAACTAGTACAGGAGGAAACGTGGACGGATTGAATACGGTGTTGGAGTATCTGACGTCGGTGCCGGCATGGTATTTGGCGACGAGCGTTGACGGACAGCCTCATGTGCGTCCGTTTTCGTTTGCGCAGATCCAGGATGGCAAGCTGTGGTTTGTAACAGCGCGCACCAAAGATGTGTGGCAAGAGCTGCTGCAAAACCAGCGCTTTGAGGCCACGAGTTGGTGGCCGGGCCATGGCTGGCTCATCTTGCGCGGGCATGCGGGTCTGGATGACCAAGCCGCTCCCGATATGCGCGAGGCAGGCTGGAAGCACCTGGAGCGCCTAGGCGAGCACTACGAAGGCGCAGACGATCCCACGCTCGTCTTCTTTAGCGTGGAGGAACCCGAGGCCTTTATCTGCAACCATGACGAATGGGTGCCGGTCGAGCTCTAAACGAGTCTCTCAGCAAGCTTCGACAATTCAAATTCTCGCATGTAGCGGGCCCCACATTGCAACGTCACCGTAAGGTGCATTGGGCAATGTGGGGCCCGTATTCATTTGTCAATTCCTTCGAGTGAATGTGTCGGGACTGTTTCAATGCATGAATATGTAAAAGATTTGCGTATATATGCATCTTTTGGTGCTAAAGTTTCAACCCACTTCATAACGACGGCTGCGGGATGCGCATTGGTGCATAACTGCAGACAAGGAGTCTGATATGTCATTAAAGGTTGGAATCGTCGGTGCGGCTGGATATGCCGGTGCCGAGCTCATTCGCCTCGTCCTCGGTCATCCCGAGTTTGAACTTGCTGCCATTACGTCCAACGCCGATGCCGGCCAGCCGTTGTCTGCGGTGTACCCGAGCTTCGCCGGCGTAAGCGATCTTGTCTTCACGACGCATGATGCCCCCGAGCTCAAGAACTGCGATACGGTCTTTTTGGCCGTGCCGCACACGGCTGCCATGGCACAGGTGCCCGCCCTGCTTGCCGCGGGGGTCTCCTGCATTGACCTCTCGGCCGACTATCGCCTGAGCGATCCGGCCACCTTTGCGGCCTGGTATGCCGCCGAGCACACGAGCCCCGAGCTACTCAAGAGCCGCGCCTTTGGTCTGCCCGAGCTGTTTTGCCAGGATTTGGAGACTGCTGCATCCGACCACGCCGACGGCAAGCCCGTGCTGGTCGCCTGCGCCGGTTGCTATCCCACCGCAACGAGCCTTGCCGCTGCGCCTGCCGTGCGCGCCGGCTGGGTTGCCCAGGGCGGTCCCGTGATCGTTGACGCTATCAGCGGTGTAACGGGTGCCGGTAAGTCCTGCAACGTCCGCACGCATTTTTGCAGCGCGGAGGAGAACCTGGAGGCCTATGGCGTGGGCAAGCACCGTCACACGCCCGAAATCGAGCAGATCTTGGGCCTAACCGATCGCGTCGTCTTTACCCCGCACCTGGCACCGCTCAAGCGCGGTCTGCTCTCTACGGTGACGATGCCGCTTACGCCGCAGGCTATCGATACCTTGACCCTTGAGGACGTTGTCGACCATTACAAGCAGTTCTACGCCGGTCGCACCTTCGTGCGCGTACTCGATGCCGGCCAGCAGCCCAAGACGGCTTCGGTCGTCGGCACCAACGCCGCCCAGATTGGCCTTGCGTTCAACAAGCGCGCGGGCGTGCTGGTGGCGACGGGCGCCATCGACAATCTGTGCAAGGGCGCTGCGGGCCAAGCGGTCCAGTGTGCCAATATCGTCTTTGGCTTTGACGAGCGACGAGGCTTGCCCACAGTGGCGTGCCCGGTGTAGCACATTCGATTGTTAACGATTTGGTAGTCGGGCATCGAGTGGGGCGCCACTCTTAAGCTGGTCTCATGATTGTGGCTGGCATGGCGCACCAACCGATGCCCATTTTTTGTTTGACATAAGGAGTCATAAAGACGATGAATGCTGAGCAGTTCGATATCAAGATTCGTGCCGTAGAGGGCGGCGTAACGGCGGCAGCCGGCTTTAAGGCGGCGGGCATCCATGCCGGATTCCGCAAGAATCCCGAGCGCCTGGATTACGCGCTCGTCGTGCCCGATAAACCCTGTCCCGGGGCCGGCGTGTTTACGACTAACCGCTTTTGTGCGGCGCCCGTGCAGGTGAGTCGTGCCAACCTGGGCGGCGCCGACAAGGGCTATGGCATCATCGCCGGTGTTTCTATCAACTCTGGCAACGCCAACGCCGCCACGGGCGAGACCGGTCTTGCCTGCGCGCGCGAGACCTGCAACATCGCCTCGCAGGTCATCGGCTGCGAGCCCCAGCAGATTCTGGTCGCCTCCACGGGCGTAATTGGTCAGATTCTGCCGATTGACACGTTTGAGACTGCCGTTCCTGCCGCCTACGAGGCGCTCTCCGCCTACGGTGGCGCCGATGCCGCCCGCGCTATCATGACGACCGACACGCACTCCAAGGAGTATGCCGTGTGTTACCGCAGCGAGGCCGCGGGGCACGCAGGCAATGCCTATACGGTGGGCGGTATGTGTAAAGGCTCGGGTATGATCATGCCCAACATGGCCACCATGATCGCGGTCATCACTACCGATGCCCCCGTCGAGCCGGCGGCGCTCCACGCCCTGTTACTCTCCACCGTCAAGCAGACCTTCAACAAGGTAACGGTCGATTCCGACACCTCGACTAACGACACCTGCATCATGCTTGCCTCCGGCGCTGCTGCCGCAGATGCCGAGCCTATTGTCGAGGGCTCTGACGCCTTCGACGAGCTGGCCTTTGCCGTACATGAGGTGTGCGAGAGCCTGGCGCGCAACATCGCCGCAGATGGCGAGGGCGCATCCAAGCTCGTGACGGTTAACATCACCGGCGCCGTGAACGACGAGGAGGCCGATATCGCCGCTCGTGCTGTCGCCAACTCGCCGCTCGTTAAGACCTGCATCGCCGGCCACGACTGCAACTGGGGCCGCGTTGCCATGGCGCTCGGCAAGTGCGGCGTGCAGTTTAACCAAGAAGATGTGTCCATCGACATGATGGGTATGCCCGTCTGCCGTGATGGCCTGACCGTTCCCTTTGACGAGGACGAGGCGCTGCGTCGCTTTGAGGCGCCCGAGATCGTGATCTCGGCAGACCTGGGCGCAGGGGACGCGGCGACCACCGTGTGGACTTGCGACCTCACGCACGAGTACATCTCCATTAACGGTGATTACCGTTCCTAGAGTCCCGATGTGCCGCGCGTCCCGCTGCAATCGCGGGCAACGAGGTGCGGCGCGATAGCTACACGAAAGACGAGGCAGACTATGAAGTTCGCACGCGATTGCCGCTCGAGCGAATCCAACGAAGTTACCGCGCAGCTGCTGTTCGAAGCGCTGCCGTGGATTAAGAACCTGACCGGCAAGA